>JBPYEE010000398.1:0-9648 GCA_051985095.1 Vicinamibacterales bacterium
CCGGTTGTCAATTCGATCAGCCTGAAGGAGGGCGAAGCCGACTTTCTGCAGAAGGCAGCCGTCATCAAGCGGTACGGCGCCGCCGTCGTGGTGATGGCGTTCGACGAGCGGGGCCAGGCCGATACGGTGGACCGGAAGGTGGCCATCTGCGAACGCGCGTACGGACTGCTGACTGCGCGCGCCGGCCTCGACCCGTCCGACATCATCTTCGATCCGAACGTGCTCGCCATCGGCACCGGGCTGGAAGAGCACAACGCGTATGCCGTCAACTTCATCGAAGCGACCCGCCAGATCAAGGCGCGCTGTCCGAGCGTGAAGGTCAGCGGCGGGATCAGCAACCTCTCGTTTGCGTTTCGCGGCAACGACATCGTCCGCGAGGCGATCCATTCGGCGTTCCTGTATCACGCGATCCGCGCCGGTCTCGACATGGGGATCGTCAATGCAGGCCAGCTGGTCGTCTATGAAGACATCCCGCAGGACTTGCGCGAGCGCGTGGAAGACCTGATCTTCAACCGGCGGCCGGACGCGACCGAACGAATGGTCGAGTTCGCCGCGACGGTGAAGGGCAGCGTGAAGCGAACCGAGCAGGATCTCGCCTGGCGCCACGGAAGCGTCGAGACGCGTCTTTCGCACGCGCTCGTCCATGGCATCGTCGACTTCATCGATGCCGACGTCGAGGAAGCGCGCCAGCAGTACAGCCGGCCGCTCGACATCATCGAAGGGCCGCTGATGGACGGCATGAAGGTCGTCGGAGATCTGTTCGGCGCCGGCAAGATGTTCCTGCCGCAGGTCGTCAAGTCCGCGCGCGCCATGAAACGGGCCGTCGCGTACCTGCAGCCGTTCATGGAGGCGGAAAAGGGCGCCGCGCGGTCGACGAAAGGGACGATCGTGCTCGCCACCGTCAAAGGGGACGTCCACGACATCGGCAAGAACATCGTCGGCGTGGTGCTGGGCTGCAACAGCTACGAGGTCGTCGACCTGGGTGTCATGGTGCCCGCCGACAGAATCCTGCAGACCGCGATCGAGAAGGAGGCGGATCTCATCGGGTTGAGCGGTCTCATCACGCCCTCGCTCGACGAGATGGTGTTTGCCGCTCGCGAAATGCAGCGGCGCGGGTTCACGCTCCCGCTGTTGATTGGCGGGGCGACGACGAGCCGCCAGCATACGGCGGTCAAGATTGCCCCGGAGTACGCCCGCACGACGGTGCACGTCCTGGACGCATCGCGCGTCGTCGACGTGGTCGCGAGCCTGTTGAGTGACGATCGGCGGGAGACCTTCGATCGCGAGAACCGGGCGCTCCAGCAGCGCCTGCGCGACCAGCACAGCGCGCGGAAGGAGCGCCCGCTGTTACCCTACGAGGCCGCGAAGGCGAACCGGCTGCACATCGACTGGGCCCGTGAAGTCGTGCCGCGCCCGTCGTTCACCGGTGTCCGCGTCGTGCGCGAGATTCCCATCGCCGAGCTGCGGCCCTGGATCGACTGGACGTTCTTTTTCGCCGCGTGGGAGCTGAAAGGGCGATACCCCGCGATTCTCGATCATCCGCAGTACGGACAGGCCGCCCGCGAGTTGTACGCCAGCGCGGAGGCGCTGCTCGATCGGATCGATCGCGAGCGGCTGCTCACCGTCAACGCCGTGTATGGATTCTGGCCCGCGGGCGGCGAGGGCGACGACATCGTCCTGTACCGCGACGAGGCCCAGACGGGGGAGCTGGTGCGGTTCAACATGCTGCGCCAGCAGGAGCAGATGGCCGCCGATCAGCGGAACCTCTCGCTGGCTGATTTCCTCGGTCCGCGCGACTACATCGGCGCCTTCGCCGTCACCGGCGGCATCGGCGCGAACGAACTGGTCCGCCGGTTCGAAGCCGAGCACGACGATTACAGCGCGATCGTGGTGAAAGCGCTCGCCGACCGGTTGGCCGAGGCGGGCGCCGCCTGGCTGCACCGGCGATCGCGCGTCGAATGGGGCATCGACGAGGCGTCAACGACCGAGGATCTGCTCGCGGAGCGTCACCGCGGCATTCGACCGGCCTTTGGCTATCCCGCCTGTCCGGATCACAGTGAGAAGTTCAAGCTGTTCGATCTGCTCGGCGCGCACGAGGTCGGCCTCGCGCTCACCGAACACGCCGCGATGACGCCGGCGGCGAGCGTCAGCGGGCTCTACTTTGCGAGCCGCCACGCCCGCTATTTCTCCGTCGGCCGTCTCGGCGAAGATCAACTGGCCGATTACGCGCGTCGCAAGGGCCAGTCGCTCGAAACGACCGAACGGTGGCTGACGCCGAACCTGGCGTACGAACCCGCGCGGTGCTGATGGCGGGCCATCCTCGGCGCGGTCTAGACGGTCTTTGACGCCCATGCGCCGCGCCGGAAGACGAGCACGCTCAGAATCGCCATCGCGGAAAAGGAAACGGCGATCGCGCCGAACACGCCGGAGGGGCCCAGACCAAGCGGGCCAGCCAGCGCGTAGGCGAGCGGGATTTCGAGCAGCCAGAAGCAGACCAGATTGATCAGCGTCGGGGTCATGGGATCGCCCGCGCCGTTGAAGGCCTGGGTCAACACGAATCCGACGGCATAGAACAGGAAGCCGCTGCTCACGATTCGCAGGCCGCGGGTCGCGATGGGCACGACCGCGGCGTCATCGGTGAACGCGGCGGCGATCGGGCCGGCGAGCACGATGTAAATCAGGCCGATCGTGCCGAGGAGCGCGACGTTGTACGCGCACGTGCGCCAGACCGAGGCGCGCGCCCGCGCCGGCTTGCCCGCCCCCAGATTCTGGCCCACCAGCGTCGCCGCGGCGTTCGACAGACCCCAGCACGGCAGCAACGCGAAGATCACGATCCGAATCGCGATCGTGTAGCCCGCGAGCGCGGCGCTGCCAAACGACGCGAGAATCCGAATCAGGCCCACCCAGCTCGTCGTGGTCACCAGGCCCTGGAACACGGCGCTGGCCGACAGCCGGACCATGTGGAGCATGACCGGCGGATCGAGGCGCAGGTGGTCGCGCGTGAGGCGGATACGTCCCGTGCCGCGCGCGAGGAGCGTCGCCTGGACGACGATGCCGACGGCGCGTCCGGTCGTCGTGGCCACGGCCGCGCCGGTGACACCGAGCCGCGGACAGGGACCGAGGCCGAAGATGAGGCACGGATCGAGGCAGATGTTGATGGCGTTGGCGATCCACAGGACGCGCATCGCAATGGCGGCATCGCCGGCACCTCGAAACACGGCATTCACCAGAAAGATCATCAGGATCACGCCGTTGAACCCGAACACGACGCGCGTGAACGCCGCGTGGGCCAGCACGCCGGGGGTGGCGCCCATGGCGGCGAGCAGCCGCGACGCGAACGTCGCGCCGAAGATTCCGAGCGGGACGGCGAGGATCAGCCCGAGGAGGATCGCCTGTACCGCCGCGCGCGCCGCGCCGTCGGAGTCGTGTTCACCGGTCCGCCGCGCGATCACGGCCGTGGCGCCGATGCTCAGGCCCGACGCGACGGCATACATGATCGTGATCATCGATTCGGTGAGGCCGACCGTCGCGATCGCGTCGGCGCCGAGCCGCGACACGAAGAACACGTCGACCACCGCGAACACCGATTCGAGGATCAGCTCGAGCATCATCGGGATCGCCAGCAGCAGCACGGCGCGGCCGATGGGCCCGTCGGTGTAGTCGACGTGCATCCCTTTGAGCGCATCCCGGATCGTGGACCACAGACCCGCCCACCACCCGGCCGCTCGTTCGTCACTGTCAAGCTGTGTAGGCAACATTGGTCAAATCCAAGCTGAAGTGCGGATGTGGTCCGGCATCCGGCCGCCGGCCCGGCGCTCCAGCCGGCGTCCCTCGACCGCGAAGGCGTCAGGTCAGATGCGGACGGTCGGCCGGCACCCGTGGAAATCGAGCGCGGCGCAGCCGCAGTCGGCGGGAATCAAAGGCGACCGACCGCGACGGGGCGGACTGGCGCGCCGGCACGCGTGACGTCACGCTCGCCAGGTGCGTGGTCGGATCGTCGTGGTCAGCTTCGGCGGATCTCGACGCGCGAAGTCACGAACGCGGTGTGCAGGTGAGGTGCATGGTCGCGGGTGAGTGCTTGATGAAGCGCGTGCTGCCAAAATGGCAGGTAACCCTCATCCTAGCACGGCGGAGGTGTCACCGCGAGGAGTGGTCGTCGGCGCCCGTGGCGACCGGCCTCGTGTCGTCCGCCGACCACTCGCTCCACGAACCGGGATACAGCTTCGCGCCGCGGAGACCGGCGTGCTCCAGTGCCAGCAGGTCGTGGCACGCGGTCACCCCCGAACCGCAGTAGCAGATCGTCCGGTCGGGCCGTGCGCCGGCGAGCGTCGCGGCAAACTGCGCCCGCAGCTGCCCGGGCGGGCGGAACGTGCCGTGGTCGGTCACATTGCTCTGAAAGGGATGGTTGACCGCAGTGGGGATGTGACCGGCTTTCTTGTCGATCGGTTCGACCTCGCCGCGATACCGTTCGGGCGCCCGGGCGTCGACCAGCCGCCAGCCGCCCTCCTGGATCGCCTGCCGCACCTTCGCCGCGTCGACCATCGTGTCCGGCTGCAGCTCGCCGGCGAAATCCACGGGCTGCCGCCGCTCGACGCCGCGGCGCGTCGGCCGCCCCTCGGCCGTCCACTTCGCGAAACCGCCATCGAGGACCGCCACCGCAGGGTGCCCGAGCCATCGCGAGAGCCACCAGAAGCGGCTCGCGAACATGCCGTTCTGCTGGTCGTAGGCGACGACCTGCACGCCTGCCGCAATCCCGAAGGTGCCCAGCCGATGCCGGAGCTTCGTCGGATCCGGCAACGGGTGCCGGCCGTTCGCACCCGTTGGCACGCCGGACAGATCGCGATCGAGGTGCGCGTAGAGGGCGCCCGGGATATGCGCGGCGGCGTACTCGCGCTCGCCCCATCCCGGATCGTCGAGCGTAAAGCGGCAATCGACAATCACGACCGACGGATCGTCGAGGCGCGCGGCGAGGTCCTCGGTTGCGATCAGGGTCGTCAGTGTCATGGCGTCGCGCGTCCCTGCTGTTTGTAGACCGTCCCATTCTTCATCACGAACGAGACGCGGCGCAGGGCGCCGACGTCGCGGGTGGGATCGCCGTCGACGGCGATGAGATCGGCCAGCAAGCCCTGCTTGACCTGCCCGATCTGGTTCTCCATGCGGAGCACGCGCGCTGCCGTGGAGGTCGCGCTTTTGAGCGCGTCGAGAAGGGGCATCCCGTAGGCGACCATCGCTTCGATTTCGCGCGCATTCTCGCCGTGCGGGAAGGTGCCGACGTCGCTGCCGTTGATGATCGTCACGCCGGCGGCGAGCGCCGCTTTGAAGCTCTCTTTCTTGCGCTGGTTCGCGGGCGAATCGGGATCGCGCGGCGGCCACGGCCCCGCCCCGGCAGTGATCGTCGGGCAGAGCGCGACGTGGTGATCGACCATCAGGCGGAACACCTCGGGTGTCCCTTCGCCGCCATGCTCGATCGTTGTCACGCCTGCGAGCGCCGCGCGCCGCATCCCTTCGGCGGTGTTGGCATGCACGGCAACCGGCACGCCGGCACTGCTGGCGATTTCGACTGCGAGCTTGAGCTCGTCGAGCGAAAAGGTGGGGTGCGATCCCGCGTGCGGGCCCCAGCGGTAGTCGGCGTACATCTTGATCCAGTCGGCGCCTCTGCCGATTTGGTCGCGGACGACGCGCGAGAGCGCATCGACTCCGTCGGCTTCTTCGGCGCCCTGCGGGACGTTCCACTCGGGGATGAAATGCGGCTGATAGGTCCCTGTCGCGACGATGGCGCGCGTCGAGGCGAGGATTCGCGGGCCGGGGATGATGCCCTGCGCCACCGCCTGCTTCAGCTCGACGTCTGCGTACCCGGCGCCTTCGGTTCCAAGGTCGCGAACCGTCGTGAACCCCGCCAGCAGCGTGGCGCGCAGGTGATTGGTCGCCCGGGCCACCCGGAGCGCGAGCCCTTCGCGCGACACCTGATCCGTCCACGAGGTTTCGCTGTAGGCGTGCAGCAGGATGTGCGAGTGGCTCTCGACGAGGCCCGGCATCAGCGTCGCGCCCGTCAGGTCGAGTGTCCGTGCGCCCGGCGCCGCGGTCGCCAGGTCGGCGCCCACCGCCTCGATCCGATCGCCGCTCACGCGTACGCTCCAGCCGTCATGCAGGGCGGCGCCGTCGAACACCCGCGCCGGTCTCAGAATGGTGACGGTCGCCGGCGCGCCCGTTTGTGCGTGCGGCAGCGCGGCGAGGAGCAGTGCCCCGGCAAGGGCTCCCGACACATTTCGCATGGAGCGAATTATATTTACTATCGATGCTGACGCTGAGCGCTCGCGACCAGGCGATGATCGACGGCGCGCACGGTCCCGCCGCCCGGCTCGCCATGACGGTTCTCGTCCGCATGGCGGAGGTCTACGGCGCCTCCGAACTCCTCGACATCTCCCTGGCGCATATCGACAGCGCGATTTACCTCGGTGACGCCACGCTTGAATTTGCCGAGCGGCTCGCCGCGCTCGGCGCCCGCGTCGCCGTGCCGACGAGCCTGAACGTCAGCGGCGTCGATGAGTGCGGCTGGCGGAACTGGGCCGTGCCTCCCGACTGGGCCGCGAAAGCGGCGCGGCAGATGCTCGCCTACGAGCGGATGGGCGCCGCGCCGACCTGGACGTGCGCGCCCTACCAGACGCCGATGCGTCCCGTCTTCGGTCAGCAGATCGCCTGGGGTGAATCGAACGCGATTGCCTTCGCCAATTCCGTGATTGGTGCGCGAACCGAACGGTACCCCGATCTGCTCGACATCTGCTGCGCGATCACCGGTCGCGTGCCGGCGTGCGGCCTTCACCTCACCGAAAACCGTGCCGGTCAGCTGCGCCTCCGGCTGGTCGATGTGCCGGCCGCGTTACAGCAGGACGCGCAGTTCTTCGCCGTCCTGGGCCACCTGGTGGGGAAGCTCGCCGGCGATCTCGTGCCGGTGATCGAGGGCCTGGTGACGCGCCCGCCGGAGGACCAGCTGAAAGCGTTTTCCGCGGCGGTCGCCTCCTCCGGTCGGGTCGCCTTGTTCCACCTGGTCGGGATTACGCCGGAAGCGCCGACCGCGGAGGCCGCGTTCCAGGGGCGGGCGCCGCAACAGGCGATCGACGTCACGCGGGCCGACCTCCGTGCGGCGCGCCGCGAGCTCACGACCGCCGATGGCCGCGAGCTCGATATGGTCATCCTCGGCAGCCCGCATTTCTCGCTCGCTGAATTCCGGCAGCTCGCGCCGCTCGTTCGCGGCCGCCGGAAGCACGCCCAGGTGTCGTTTCTGATCACCTCCGGACGGTTGATGAAAGAAGAGGCCGAGCGGGCGGGCATCCTCGCGCCGATTCTCGCGTTTGGCGCCCAGATCACGCTCGACACCTGCATTCTGGCGTCGCCGATGTTGCCGCCCGAGATCAAAACGTTGATGACCAATTCCGCCAAGTACGCGTACTACGCCCCGAGTCTCCTCAATACGCGGGTGACCTTCGGGTCTCTGGCCGATTGCGTGCAGTCGGCGATCGACGGACGCGTGGTCCGGGACGAATCGTTGTGGGAAACGCCGTAATCGTCGGCCGCGCCGTGGTGGCGGGCGAAGCCGCCGGCGAGGCGCTCGTGACGCGCGACGCGCTGTCGTTCTGGGGCGGGTACGACTTCAAGACCGGCGAGATCATCGATCGCCGGCATCCACTCGCCGGCGTCCGCGCCGCCGGCTGCATTCTGGCGGTGCCCTTCAGCAAAGGGTCATCGACGACGACCGCCGTGCTGCTCGAGGCAGTCCGGGCCGGGACGGCGCCCGCGGCGATTCTGACGACCGGCGTCGATTCGTTTTTTGCACTCGCGTCGATTGCGGCCGACGTGATGTACGGCAGGCCGTTTCCCGTCGTGGCGCTGGAGCCGGACGATTTCGCCGCGCTGCGCAGCGGTGTGCGATTGACGATCAGTCGAGACGGTACAATCCGTGAAGTTGATGCAGAAACCCGCGCAGCTCGATAGGCGGCCGCTGGCCGGCCTGGCGAGCCGGTTCGGAGCGTTTGTCGCCGAGCGGCATCCCTTCGCGCTCGCCGACGCCGTGGAGGCGTTCGAAGCCGTCTGCAGCGGCCGCGACCCGCGGACGGCCGCTGAGCTCGAGGCCCTCCGTCCGGCGCTCCGCCGCGAATTGTCGCGGCGCCTGCAGCTGCGGCCAGTGCCACTGGGCTTGGCCGAGCCGACGCCGCGCACGACGGCCGACGAGCGGCTGGGGCAGGCCCACGCCGCGCTGCTCGACGACTGCGACGGGTTCGTACGGCGCGCCGCCATCGCAGCTTCGCTGACGCGTGCGGAGCGCCTCGAGATCCTGCGCGGCATGCTGCTCACGCGCGCGACCGACAATCGCCTGAAGACGTTCGTCACGAGCGGCGAGATCAAGTACGGCGGCACCCCCTTCCAGGGCAAAGGCTTTCGATCGCTCGGACAAGAAGCGATTTACGCGGCGGCGATCCGCTTGCGGCGCGGACCCCAGTACCGGGTCGACGGCCGGTGGACCGGCGACGTCATCGGACCGGTCATCCGCGATCTCGGCGCAACGCTGGCGATGCGTCCGGGCCCCGAAACCGTCCGGATGGTGCTCAACGCCCAGATGGCGAAGGTCGGCGCGCCGCTCGACGGGAAGGATCTGCACATCGGCGATTTCGCGTGGGGCATTCTCCCGCCGGCGGCCCCGCTGACGACGGCCACGCTGACGATGGCGGGAATGGCTCTGGCGTTTGCGCGCGACGGATCGCGGCGCGTCGCGGTGTCGTTCATCGGCGAAGGGGGATCCTCGCTCGGCGAGTGGCACGAAGCCATCAACCTGTGTGCCGCGCGCAGGCTCCCGGCCGTGTTCTGCCTCGAGAACAACCAGACCGCCCTGTCGACGCCGCTGGCCGACCAGACGGCGGTGCGCGTGTTTGCCGACAAGGCGCTGGGATACGGCATGCCGGGCGTCACCATCGACGGCACCGATCCGGATGCCATCGCGGCAGCATTCGCGTGGGCCGTGGACCGTGCGCGGGCCGGCGGCGGGCCGGCCCTCATCGAGCTCGTCTCGATGCGGATGTGCGGCCACGCGCATCACGATGACATGCTCTATCTGGGGCGCGATCCGCACGTCTCCTGGAGCTACGCGCCGCTCTCCGAACCGGGCTACGCGAATCGGGAGCAGTACGACTATTGGGCGGCGCGGGATCCCATCACCACCTACGCGGCGACGCTCGAGCGGGAGGCGATCCTGGCGTCGGGCGATCTCGACCGTCTCCAGCGCGAAGCGGAGGCGATCGTCGACGCCGAGGCCCGGGCCGTCATCGCCGCACCGTGGCCGGCCGGCGCGGAGGCGGGCGTGGGCGTGTTTGCCAACGAGGTCCCGCGCTGCCACGTCGAAGTCCTCGATCCGGCGGTGCGGCTCCAGGTCGACGCTGACGCGGCGTCCGGCCCGCCCCTCACGATCGAGGCGGGCCCGCCGTTTGACGCGAAAGGCCGCACGTTTCTCGAAGCGGTCACGCTGGGCATTGCCGACGCGTTGCGCGCCGATCCACGCGTGTTCGTCTACGGCGAGGACGTGGGTGGCGCCTATGGCAACGCGTTCCTGCTGCTGCGGCCGCTCCTCGCCGAATTCGGTGATCGGCTGATCAACTCCCC
>JBPYEE010000399.1:0-3715 GCA_051985095.1 Vicinamibacterales bacterium
AAGATGACGCAGAATGGTGTTCGCTCGCGGTACGAAACGCGTGGAGGCTGTTTCGGGCCGGGGTGCCAATTCTTGCCGGCACCGAGTTCTCGATGTTGTTCGAGTTCTTTTCGTGCCGGTTGCGGCAAATTTCCCGACAACGCACGATTACTCAGAATGGATGATGGATTGCCCGCCATTCTGAACCGACCGCCGCCGCCTGCCTGATCGTCAGCGTCGGTATCAGAAAGGTTTTCGGGCAACCATGTTGCGGATGATGACCTTGTCCCGCGATCTCGTCGCAAAACACATGAGCCAGTCTGTCAACGTCCGCCGTGATCGCAATCTTGGCTTCACTGCGTCGATTCAACGTGCGCGACCGCGAGTTTCCTGCGACGGTGAGCGGCGTCGACTAAGACTCGAACGGTTTCCGCCGACAACATCGGCATTCTCGGAGACCCGAGGATGATCTTCAGAAAGTTGGTGCCTTCGGCCACCCTCGCTGCCGCAAACCCGTCGCCTGTGATCGCAAAAATGTCGTCCGGCAACGCTTTCGTTTGATTCTGGACGATCGACTGCAGCAAATGGCGAGACCGCCGACCCGGTTCGCGTTCTGATCGCGTACGTTCTCGAAGCATGCGCCTATGCGCTCTTCCCATTGCCCTCCGCGCCGTCGCAAATGTGCTCGCGGACGTCGCACGCTTCGGATGGCTGACGCTGCACTCATACACACAGCTGGCGGCGAAGAACTTGTTTCTCCGGAAGCAGTTGGCGTTGTAACTGGCGCGTCAGGTGAAGCCACCGCGTGCTGACGACGCGACGCGCATCACGCTCGCGGCCTTGTCCGGCTGGTGAACTGGCGTGAGGTGCTCGTCGTCGTCAAGCCAGACACCCTGATCCGCTGGCATCGAAAGGGGTTTCGGATGCTCCGGCGGTGGAAATCGAAGGGATTTGTGATTCCGCTCAATGAACGGCATCTTCGACAGACCCTCACATGTTGGATCCGCCACTAGAACCCGCGGACGGCCTCACGCGAGCTTGGGTCCGGGAATTCCAGATCCGCCGATGGATTTGTACAGTGGTCAGTCCAACGGCCCTCGCTTTCCGGCGGACCGTCGAGTGGTGGCGACGCCGACTTGGGAGACTCCACCACGAGTATCGGCTCGTACCGGCCGCGTGAGAGGCCGTGAAAGGTTTGCGGACGACAGGACAAAACGAGTGCGTGATCGATAAGTTGACACTGTTATATAACAGTGTTATGTTCGGGCCGTGGAGGCCTCCTGGACCCTTCCCGATCTGGCGGCTGCCGTGGCCTCGGCGCTGGCCACCGGGTATGACGGTCCGCCGAACAGCCGCGTCCGCGACGTGCCCGACGCGCGCACGATCCGGTACTACACGACACTCGGCTTGATCGATCCGCCGGCCGAACTGCGCGGGCGCACGGCCCTCTATACCGAACGGCACCTGTTCCAGCTCGTCGCCATCAAACGCCTGCAGGCGCGCGGGGCTCCGCTCGCCGAGATTCAGCGGCGGCTCACCGGACTGCCGACGGCCGCGCTGCGCCGCCTCGCGGCGATCCCCGGCTCCGTGGCGAAGAGGCCCGAGCCCGAGACCGAGCCGCGCTTCTGGCGCGAGGTGGCAGAGCCCCCGCCGTCGCCCTCCGCGAGCGAGGCGTCGACCACGGCCGCCACGGCGATGGCCGGTGTGTCGCTCGGCCACGGGGTGACGCTCCTTCTTCAGACACGCGAGACCATCGACGACCGCGCCGCTACAGCACTACGCCAGGCCGCTCAGCCCCTCATCGATCTGTTGAGTGCGCTCGGCATCACACCAACTGAAAAGGAAAACTCATGACCTCCACTGCCATTCCGCTCTTCAGCGAAGGGGAGCTGCGCCGCCTGTCGACCGCCGGCGGGGAAGAGCAAGGCTTCGGCTCTCTCGAAACGGCCCGCGGCCACCTGCCGCTCGAAGCGCTCGGGGTCGAAGTCTGCATCGACGGCCTCGTCGCCGAGACGTCCGTCACCCAGACCTTCGTCAACGTCGTCGACGAGCCGGTCGAGGCGACCTACATCTTTCCGCTGCCCGACCGCGCCGCCGTGACACGATTTCGCATGCAAGTGGGGGATCGAGTCGTCGACGGCATGCTCCAGGAGCGGGCCGAAGCCCGCCGGGTCTACGACGCGGCGCGGCACGCGGGACACCGCGCAGCCATTGCCGAAGAAGAGCGCCCGGGTGTCTTCACGATGCGGGTCGGCAATTTGATGCCAGGCGACAAGGCGACCGTTCACCTGACGCTGGTCGGTCCGCTGCTCTTCTCCGATGGCGAGGCCACCTACCGCTTTCCGCTGGTCGTCGCACCCCGGTACATCCCCGGATTGCCGTTGTCAGGATCGCCGGTCGGCCTTGGTGTTGCGGCTGATACCGACGCCGTGCCCGACGCCTCGCGCATTACGCCGCCCGTGCTTCTGCCGGGCTTTCCCAACCCGGTGCGACTGGCGATGGCCGTGGAGCTGAACGCCGGAACATTCACCATCGACGCGGTTCGCTCGAGTCTTCATGCCGTCGAAGAACAGACGCGGGACGGCAGACGGCGGATCGAAATACGCCCAGGCGAGCGGCTGAATCGAGATTTCATCCTGCGCTTCCGGCTCGGCGGGGAGGCCGTCGCCACATCGCTGGCCTTGACCCCGGATGTCGAGGGCGATGAAGGCACATTCATGCTGACGGTCGTGCCGCCAGCGCGCTCGAGCGCGGCGTCGCGCGCCCGCGACATCGTGTTCGTGCTCGATCGCTCCGGCAGTATGAGCGGCTGGAAGATGGTCACGGCGCGCCGCGCCGTCGCGCGAATGGTCGACACACTCACCGATCGCGATCGCTTCGGCATCCTGGCGTTCGACGGTTCCATCGAGACCGCTCCAGCGATCAGCCAGAACGAGATGGTTGAGGCGACCGATCGCACGCGCTTCCGCGTGATCGAATGGCTGGCGCAGATCGAAGGACGCGGCGGCACCGAGCTGGCGCAGCCGCTGCAGCGTGCCGTCGACCTGTTGCGCCGGCAGACTGAGGGCCGAGACCGGGTGCTGGTCCTCCTCACCGACGGTCAGGTCGGGAACGAGGATCAGATTCTGCGGACCCTTGGTGCGAGGCTCGAAGGATTGCGCATCTTCACGATCGGGATCGATCGGGCCGTCAACGAAGCGTTCCTTCGACGCCTCGCCATGCTCGGCGGCGGCCTGAGCGAAGTCGTCGAGTCGGATGACCGGCTCGACGAGGTAATGGCCAGGGTTCACGATCGACTGGGGTCGCCGGTGCTCAGCAGCCTGCGACTCGAGGCCAACGATCTGAGGATCGACGCCGACTCGGTCGTGCCGCGGCGCCTGCCTGCGCTCTTCCCCGGCGTGCCCCTGTTCGTGCTCGGCCGCTACCGCGGGCCGGCTGCCGGCGGCGTCACCGTACGTGCTGAGGACGAGGCGGGGATGCCGTGGTCAGCGGCCGTCGCGGGCGCGCCCACTGTCGGAGCCGCCGTGCGCGCCATCTGGGCGCGCGGCCGCGTCCGCGATCTCGAAGATCGCTACGTCATCGAGCCCAGCCGGCGCCCGGAATTGGCCAAGACCATCGTCGCGACATCGCTGCGCTTCGGAGTGCTCTCACGGTTCACGGCCTTCGTCGCCGTCGATCCGAACGAAGCCGTCAACCCTGGCGGCAACGTCCACCAGATCCCACAGCCTGTCGAGGC
>JBPYEE010000400.1:0-17349 GCA_051985095.1 Vicinamibacterales bacterium
TCCAGACGTAAAAGACCATCAAGATGAGGAACACGGCATAGGCCGTGACCAGCAGCGGTGCCGCCGGGAGCTGCTCGTTGGGCGGCAGTTCGCTCAGTGGGACGAACTCGGTTTGGCCGGGAGGTGCGCCAGGCGGCTGCGTGGCCGGTGGCTGCGTGGCCGCCGACTGGGCCAGAGTTGTCGGCTGGACGGGCGGCGGCGCGGCCGCCGGTTGCGCCAGCAAAGGGGCAGCCATCAACAGCGCGGCCGCCACCGGGAGGGTTAGGCAACGGATCATGATTCAGTCCTCAAGCGCGAGATAGAGCTGGTCGAGCGCGTCCTGTCGTTCCGCCAGCCGCACGCGCGCCATCAATAACAAGACGAACAGCAACACGAACGCCAAGATGCTCACGAGCAGCGGCGCCGCCATCCCCTTCGGATTTGCGATGATGTCGGGGACGACGCTGGTTTTGGGATGAATGGTGCGCCAGATATTGACCGAGACATACAGGAAGGGCGACATGGCCGCGCCGAAAATGCCGACGGCCGCCGCGAGCTTCTCCGATCCGGGCCCACCGTACTTGCGGACCAGCAGGTAGGCCACGAAGGTCAGCCACAGGAGCAGCGAGATCGTCAGCCGCGCATCCCACTGCCACCAGACGCCCCACGCTTTTCGCGCCCACAGCGGCCCGCTGATCAAGCCGTTGGCGCCGAACAACAAGATGAGCTCCGCCGACGCGACCGCGTAGCGATCGCCCACGCGGCTGCCCTTGAAGAGGTACCAGATGCTCCCGGCGGCGCACACGGTCAGGCCGCAGTACATCGCGACCCACGAGGGCATGTGGTAGTAGAAGATCTTCTGGATCAGGAGCATCGATGCTTCGTACGGGGCGCGCGCGATCAGAAACGGCGTCGCCGCGAAGACGAGCGCGGTCCCTGCCGCCAGCGGCCCGAACATCTTACGCATGAGCGTGTCCCCCGCAGTTGATGGCATCACTCGGTCATCAACGGTTCGAACGTCCATAGTGCCAGCGTCAGGAATACCACATCCATCGCGAACAGGATCGCCAGCCACATCGTCGCGGCCGGCTCGTCCGCCGGTGCTTCGAGGAGGGCGGCCGTCCCCCGGACCCCGCAGATGATGACCGGCACGGTGATCGGATACAACAGGATCGGCAGCAGTACGTCGCGCGTGCGCGAGCGCATCAGCATCGCCGCGAACAGCGTGCCCACCGCCGCGAAGCCGATGGTGCCGGTGGCGAGGAAGGCGACCAGAAACCACGGCCGCGCGAAGACTGGCGCCGCGAAGAGGAAGGCGATGAGCGGCACCAGCACGATCTCGTCGAGCGCGAGCAGGACAATCGTGCCGAGCAGCTTTCCCAGGTAGAGCGCCGGACGTGGTGACGGCGCGAGCAACAGCGCCCGCAGCGTTTCGCCGTAGCGCTCACGCTCGAACGTCCGGCCGAGCGCGAGCGTCCCGGAAAAGGCGACGGCGATCCAGAGGATGGCCGGCGCCGCGTCGGGCGGCGCCTGCCCTTCGCGCACGAACGCGAAGGAGAACACCAGCACACACGCGACGGCGAAGAACAGCGTCGTCGTCACGATCTCCAGGGTCTTCACCTCGATCGCAAGATCCTTGCGCAGCACGAGCAGTGCCGTGCGCAGAAACATCACGCCGCTCCGATCGCGCCGCGGTAGCGCGATCGGAGGCCCGTGCCGGCTGGTTCGTCGGCAACCAGGCGCCCGTCCCGCAGCAGCGCGACCCGCGTGACCAGACCGTCCGCCAGATCGAGATCGTGGGTCGCGACGACGACGATGGCGCCTTCGGCCGCCAGCGCGCGCAGCCGATCGGTCAGACCGCGGACTGCCGCATCGTCGAGGCCGGTGAACGGTTCGTCGAACAGAACCAGCCGCGGATGGTGCAGCAGCGCGCGTTCGAGCGCGAGGCGCTGCCGCATGCCGCGTGAGAAGCCCTGCACGTCGTCGTCGGCCCGATCGGCCAGTCCGGCACGCGCCAGCGCGGCCGATACGATGCCGTCGCCGTCGAGGCCGTACATCCGCGAGAAGAACGTCAGGTTCTGGCGGGCGGACAGCTCGGGATAGAGGTAGAGCTCGTGGGCGAGCAACCCGATCCGCTGCCGCAGCGACGAGGCGGCCACTCGCGCCAGCTGGCCGCCGTATCGCACTTCGCCGCTGGTCGGCATGGCGAGCGTGGCCAGCAGGCCGATCAGCGTTGACTTGCCCGCGCCGTTCGGCCCCAGCAGGCCCACGATATCGCCGGAGCGAAAGGTCGCCGAGACGTGCGAGAGGGCGCGGCGCCGCCCGAAGTGCCGCGAGACGTCGACGAGTTGAACGGACTCGAAATCGAACGTGGCCACGTCAGGCGGCGAGCCCGGCGGGATCAACCGGTTCCGGACCAGCCCCGTCGATGTCGAGCGCGCCGTACACGTGTTCCAGCGTTGCGATCAACTCCTCCCGGCGCGCAGCGTAGCGGCGATCGTCCACGCGGCCGTGGCGGCGGTCGTGCTCGAGGCGGACCAGGTCGTTCAGGAGCTTGTCGCGCCGCGCAACGAGCCGCGTGCGCTCGGCAGCGGCCGCGCCGCGCCGCTCAGGGCCGGGGCCGCTCGCCCACACACCGATCAGGACGATGGCGCCCGCGAGCGCGAGGGCGGTCCAGCGCGGCGCGGAACTGTGGTGCGGCACGCCCGTGATGGCCAGCTGCAACGGCTGTCCCGCCGCGATCGCGGGGCCAGTGCTGGCGATATAGGTCTCCCCTTCCGCCGGCAGCTCGCGCTGGTTGGCGATTTGCGGCGAGCTGATGGCCGTGTCGCCGACCTTTTTGACGACGATGCCCAGCTGCTCGAAGTTGGACGGAAACACCTGGGCGATACTGGCAGCACCGTCGAGGGCGGGGAGCTCGTAGGCGACCTGGACGAATGTCGCGCCAGGCGGGAGCGGCTCTTTCACGGCCAGGTGATTGCCGGCGAGCGTCGCGAGCGGTGACGAGCCCTCCATGATCGCGGCGCCAGTGGCGCCCTTGGGCAGATCAAACCCGAACGGAGAAGGTGTCACCACCGGTGTCCGTGCGCTGTTTTCGATGTCGAGGAGGTAGTACACGTCGATCGCTTCTTCCGTCGGCTGAACGACGATGCGCGATTGGCTGCCGATGATGACGATCCCGCTGACTGGCGGCGCACCCGGCTCGGTGGCGGGCCCCTTGGATGTGTCAGTCGCGACGAGCATCAGACGGATTCCGCCCGTGCCTGGCGCCGGGAATTCCTGCGACTCGAGCCGCTCGCCGTCGACGGTGGTCGTGGCTTTGACCGTCTCGCCGGGCGTCAGATCGTTGAACTGGGCTCGGCCGCTCTCGTCGGTCTTGGCGGTCAGCGTTTTTGAGCCCACGCGGAGCTCAACGGGCTGATTGGCGATGTTGTTCGTCAAGGCACCGCGAATGACGCGCACCGAAATCGCGCGATCGGGGAGATCGGTCACGGGGCGTGGAATACCGGACATCTGCTTCGGATCCGGCGTCTGGAACGCGCCCTGCGCCGAACCGCGCGTCGCGCAATAGTTCGTGGCCGTCAGGACGACCAGGCCGCACACGATCCCCCGCGTGTATTTCGCGATCACAACCTGGCTCCGCAGCCCTTGCAGAACCGCGCGTCGGCGTCGTTTGTGGTCGAGCAGCTGCCGCAGGTTCGCTCGGCGGCGTTCTGCTTTTTCGGGGGAGGCTCGCTTTTCAAGCGCGCCGCCAGGTCCCGCTCGATCTGGTCGCGATATCCCGATCCGGCATCGAGCTGACGGATCAAGCCGGCCGCTCGCGCGCGCAGGCGCCCGGACATGTCGTGGAAATCGGACTCCGCCAGCTTGCCCATGGCGCGATCGAACTCGAGCTCCTTGATCGCCCGCAGCGTCAGATGCTTTTCGCGTTCGAGCGCAGCGCGCGTGCGCTGCCCGATCATTGGCGTTCGATCCTCATCGGCCGAGACCAGTGGCGCCACTGTCCGCAACATGGCCAGGCCAACCGCCACCGTCGAGGCCATTAAGAGGCCGAGCAGGACCACGGGAATCAGGCCCTGCCCCCGAGCCAGGAAGGTGACCGCGGTCGCGCAGCCGAGAGCGGCGAGCACGAAAAACTGCCAGGGCTGCAGCCCCTGGTCTGCGGGCTTGGACCTGGGGTCGGCGCTAGTCGAGGTCGCGGAGCTCATCGTTGATTCGTTCATCGAGATCCGCGTCGGGTGCGGTCATCGGCTCCGCCGGTTTCGTGCCGGGCCTCGACCACTTCATCGCCGCGAACCCGATCGCCACGATGCCGGTGGCGCCGAGCGCGTACGGAAAGAGCCAGGCGACCCGATTGAAGCCTTTGTCAATCGGCGCCTGCAGGAATTGCTGGCCGCCGTAGATGCCGACAAGCGCCTCGACGATCTGATCGTGCGTTTTACGTTGATCGATTTGCGCCCGCAGCTGCGCCCGCATCTCCTGCGCAGTGCTGCACGTGCACGTCGTCAGCGGCTCGTGGGCGCATCCACCGCAGACGCATCCCATCTCGCTGCGCAGCTGTTCCTCGAGCGCACTCGAGGCTGGCGCGATCGGTCCGCTGGCGTTCGGCACGTGCATCTGCGCCGACGCGGTCGTCGATCCGAACAGCAGGATCGCGAGGAGCGCGACGGTACCGGTTGCGACTTCGGCCGCGGCCGGCAGTCTGGCGACCGCGAACGAGTACGCGCGCTCGGGCAAAAGCGCGATGCCGGTGCCGAAGGCCAGAACTCCGAAGCCCAGCCAGATCCAGTCGACGAGCGGATTGACGTACACCTCATAGCTGACGGTCTGCGTGGCGAAATCGACATCAGGCGTCAGGACCACGTAGAGGTCTTCGGCAAGGGTGCGGCGGATGGCGACGTCGGTGCGCGCCTCTTCGTTCTCATGCTTGTGAAAGACGGATCGGCCGGGATACTTCGTGTCAATGAGCCGCCCATCCTTGAACACGCTGACGGTGCCGGTGGTCATCTGCTTCTGTCCGTCGTCGCTGACCTTCACCCCGTCATGCCGGATCGTGTAGGGACCGATCTTGGCCTGTTCGCCGCGCTTGAGCTGAATGATCCGATGGATCTGCGATCCGTTGCCCGCGAACCCAAGAAAGATCAACACGATTCCGACGTGGACGATGTAACCGCCGTACCGCCGCTTGTTGCGGCCGACGAGGCCGATGATCGCCGTCAGCAGATCGGTGCCGGTGTTCTTGCGACGGACGTTGCCGCCACGCCAGAACTCCTGCACGATCGTCGCAGTTACGAAAGCGCAGAGCGCGAAGCAGAGTCCCGACGACCAGAACCGGATGCCGAGACCCAGCACGGCGGCGGCCGTGAGCGCCGTCGCCACCACTGGCCACAGGAACTGGTCGCGCAGATTCCTGAGGGTCGACTTCCGCCACGCCATCAGCGGGCCGACCCCGGTCAGGAACAGCAGGACCAGCCCGATCGGGATCATCCATTTGTTGTAAAACGGCGCCGCGACGGTGAGCCGCGTGCCGGTGAACTTCTCGCTCAGCGTCGGGAACATCGTGGCGAACACGATGAACAGCGCCGAGAACAGCAGGATCCAGTTGTTGACCAGGAAGGCCGCCTCGCGCGACATCCATGAATCGAATTCGTTGCGTGCCTTCAAGAGCGGCAGGCGGTAAATCACGAGCCCGAAGCTGAACGTGATGATCGCGATCATGAAGATCGTGAACAGCCTCGCGAGCGTCGGGTCGTCGCCAAACGCGTGGATCGACTGGACGACGCCCGAGCGCGTCATGAACGTGCCGAAGATCGTCAGGAAGAATGTCGTGATCACCAGCGTGACGTTCCAGACGCGCAGCATGCTGCGGCGTTCCTGGACCATGACCGAATGCAGAAACGCGGTGGCGGTAAACCACGGCAGGAGCCCGGCGTTTTCGACCGGATCCCATCCCCAGTACCCGCCCCATCCGAGCACTTCGTAGGCCCAGATCATCCCGAGCGTCAGCCCGAAGGTGAGAAACAGCCAGCCAACCATCGTCCACCGGCGCACGGCGCGGAGCCACGAGTCGTCGAGGTGCCCGGTGATTAACGCGGCGATGCAGAAGGCGTACGGAATCGTCATCCCGACGAAGCCGGTATAGAGCGACGGCGGATGGATGGCCATCCAGTAGTTCTGCAACAGCGGATTGAGACCGTTGCCGTCGGCCGGCACCTTCGTGAGGTAGGTCGTAAACGGATTCTTGTGCACCACCATCAGATAGAGAAAGAACATCTCGACGACGGAAATGGTGGCGACGACGTAGGGAATCAGCTCGCGATGACGCTCGCGGTTGACGTAGACCGCTGCGGTGCCGAAGAGCGACAGCAGGAAGACCCAGAACATGATCGAGCCGTCGAGGCCGCCCCAGTACGACGTGATCTTGTAGAAGAGCGGCTGGACCGTGTCCGAGTAGTGCGCGACGTACTTGATCGAGAAGTCGTTGGTGAGAAACGCGTTGATCATGACGGCGGATGCCACCGTCATCAACGCCGCGATCAGGTAAAAGGCGCCGACGCCGCTTTCAATCAGCCGCCGGGAGCGCCGCTGTGCGCCGATGACCGACACCACGGCGGCATAACTGCAGACGACGAAGCTGGCGAGAAGCAGGAACGATCCAAGCGCTGCCATTACGCGCCCGACTTGCTCGCGGCCTCATACTTGGACGGGCACTTCGCCATGACGCCGTTCGGATCGACGTGAAAGCCGTCGGGCGCCAGCTTGCCCTTCAGCACCACTTCCGCTTCGTCCTTGAAGGTGTCGGGCACGACGCCGACGTACGACGCGTTGACCACGCCTCCCGGTTCCGAACCACGCGCCGGATTGTTCTGAACCTTGAATCGCCATTCGAGGGCGTTCGTCCGTGACCGGTAGATTGATCCCGGCACGACGTAGCCATGGAGCTGCAGCTGCTTGTTGTGCCACTCGGCTTCGTTCGTGACGACCTCGTCGAGGTTCTTGTAGTACTCGGTCCCTTCGCGCAGCGTCGTCCAGAACAATCCGAAGAACGCCAGGCCGAGGACGAGGACAGTCGCACCGATCTTGATATATCGATGTGTCATAAGGACTTCCGGGATGGTTGCATCTGTCAGGATAGCCCGACTGCCACGGGGATGCAAGGTTCGATGCCAGAGAAATCGACGGTGTTCGGGCACCTCGGCCCCGCAAAGCGCGAAGATTTTTCCTCGTAACGCCGGAATTCCTCCCTATTTTGTCCCGACCGGCGCCGGGGCGGCTGGCTTAGCCATTCGGCAGAGTTGCGAGCAGCTCGCAGAGACAGGCGAGCGGCAGTCCGACGACATTTGAATACGACCCGTCAATCCGGGGGATGAACCTCGACGCGAGCCCCTGAATCGCGTAGCCGCCGGCCTTGTCACGCCCCTCCCCGCTGGCCACGTACCACGCAATGTCCTCGGCGCGGAGCGGCGAGAACTCGACCGCGGTCGCTTCGACCCGTCCGAGCTCCATCGCGCCCCGCCGCACGCTGACGCCGGTCAGGACCTGGTGGCTCCGGCCGGAAAGCCTCCGCAACATCGCCGCTGCCTCGTCGTCGTCAACCGGCTTGCCGAGAATCACCCCGTCGAGAACGACGGTCGTGTCGGCTCCGACCACGACCGCGTCGGGTAACGCCGCGCGCGGTTCGCCGGGCGCAGGGAGGCCCGCACGCAGGCGAATGGCGGCCGCCGACTTCTCAGCCGCTAAACGCCGCACGTACGCGCGCGGCGGTTCGCCGCTCCGGATCGATTCGTCCACGTCAGTCACGACGACGTCGAATTCAAAGCCCGCCGCCCGCAGCAGGTCCGCACGACGCGGCGACGCGGAGGCGAGAATCAGGCGCACACGCGAATGATAAGATCGTTGGATGAAACCGCTGTCACTGGCGGTACCAGGTGCGTTGCGCCTGCTGCTCCGCAACGCGCCGCTGTCGGACGGCAAGGTCGGGTTCGCCTGGCGCGCCGCCGTCGGCGAGGCGTTCGAGCGGGCGACGGCAGTGAAGCTCGAAGCCGGCGCGCTCATCGTCGAGACCACCAGCACAGAATGGGCACGTGAGATCAGGCGATCGCAGGTGCTGATCCTGTCGCGACTGCAGGCCATGCTCGGCGACGGCGCGGTGACCTCGTTGATCGTTCGCGAAGGCGGGCTCACGACGCCCGCAGGCGGAAACCGCTCGTGCCCGAATCGGTAATCGTCTCCGGCGTTCGGACCCCCACCGGGAAGTTCCTGGGCGTGCTGAAAGGGTTTTCGGCGCTGCAGCTGGGTGCGATGGTTGTGCGTGAAGCGGTCAGCCGCGCGGCAATCGATCCCCAGATTGTCGACGAGTGCATCATGGGCAATGTCGTCTCCGCCGGACTCGGGCAGAACCCCGCGCGGCAGGCCGCGCTCAACGGCGGGCTGCCCGACCACGTCGCCGCTCTCACGATTAACAAGGTGTGCGGGTCGGGGCTGAAGGCGGTGATGATCGCCGATCAGGCGATCCGTACGGGCGACGTCGAAGTCGTCGTCGCGGGGGGCATGGAATCGATGAGCAACTGCCCCTACCTCCTGCCGCGCGTTCGCGATGGCCTGCGGATGGGCAACGGTGAGGTCATCGACTCCATGATCAACGACGGCCTGTGGTGTGCGTTCGAACAGTGCCACATGGGCAACTCCGGTGAGGTGGTCGCGGAACAGTACCGGGTCGGCCGCGCCGCGCAGGACGTTTACGCCGCCAACAGTCACCAGAAGGCGGCGCGCGCGACCGCCGAGGGCGCGTTCGCCGACGAGATCCTGCCGATCGAGATTCCGCAACGAGAAGGGGCGCCGCGGATCGTCGACCGCGATGAGCCGGTGCGTCCCGACACGACCGCCGAATCGCTGGCGGCGCTGAAACCTGCTTTCAAGAAGGACGGAACGGTGACGGCCGGCAACGCCCCCGGCGTCAACGATGGCGCCTCGGCTCTGGTCATCATGGCGGAGACTCGCGCCCACGCGCTCGGCCGCGCGCCGATGGCGCGGATCGTCGCGCAGGCGACCAGCGGCCTCGCCCCGAAGTTCGTGCTGATGACGCCGGTCGAGGCAGTCCGGCGTGTCGCGAAGAAAGCGGGATGGGACCTGAACCACGTCGACCTCTTCGAGTTGAACGAGGCGTTTGCGGTCCAGGCTGTGGCGGTTCTGAACGAGCTCGGGATCGACCCGGCGCGCGTCAACGTCAACGGCGGCGCCGTCGCGCTCGGGCACGCGATCGGTTCGAGCGGCTCGCGTGTGCTGACGACGCTCGTGTACGCGCTGAAGCGGCGCAATCTGAAACGGGGGATTGCGACGTTATGTCTCGGTGGTGGCAACGGCGTCGCCGTCGCTGTCGAACGGATCTAGGGACGACGATCAGCAGACAGCGAGGCGCCACAGCGGCGAATGGTCAAGATAATCGGCGTCATCGGCGCGGGGACGATGGGCAACGGCATAGCGCAGATCTTTGCGCAGTCGGGGTTCAGCGTACGCCTCGTCGACGTCGCCCAGCCGCTGCTGGATCGCGCGCGCGCCAGCGTTGAAAAGAGCCTCGCGAAGTTCGTCGAGAAAGGGCGGCTGTCGTCAGAGGCGCGTAACGCGACGCTCGGACGACTGACCACGACGACCTCCATCGAACACCTCAACGACGCCGACTACGTCGTCGAAGCCATCGTGGAGGACACGGAGGCCAAACGCGAGGTGTTCAAGTCCCTTGATGCAATCACCCACCCACACGTGATCCTCGCCTCCAATACGTCGTCGATTTCGATCACCTCGCTCGGCGCCGCGACGAAGCGTCCGGACAAGGTGCTCGGCATGCATTTCATGAACCCGGTGCCGCTGATGACGCTTGTCGAGATGATCCGCGGGCAGGCTACCTCTGACGAAACCATCGAGATCGCCTCGGGCCTCTGCCGGCAACTCGGCAAAACGCCGGTGGAGGCGGCCGATTACCCAGGCTTCATCGCGAACCGCATCCTGATGCCGATGATCAACGAAGCGATTTATGCGGTGATGGAGGGCGTGGGCACGCCCGAGGCGATCGACACGGTGATGAAGCTTGGCATGAATCATCCGATGGGGCCGCTGACGCTCGCGGATTTCATCGGGCTCGACGTCTGCCTCGCGATTCTGAACGTGCTGCATGACGGACTCGGGGATCCGAAATACCGCCCCTGTCCTCTACTGCGGCGCATGGTCGCGGCGGGGTACCTCGGCCGAAAATCCGGTCACGGCTTTTACACGTATTAGCCACAACGCCAGTGTGACGGGTCCGAGCACGATCACCTCGCGCGCGACCGCCGCGGCGTTGACTGCGAGCGACCGGCTGCTGATCAGCATGCGGCGCTCGGTTGCGAGAAAGAGATCGACTCCCGAAATGTACCAGTGATCGCTGAACGGCCAGAACGCTTGTATCCCGTACGGCGCGCTCGGATCGACCGCGAGCCAATCGAGGACCAGGTGCGTCGCGTACGCGGCGGCGCACATCAACGCCACGCGCATGACCGGGCGCCGCGTCCAGGCGGCGATCACCCCGGCGCCCGCTGCGACCATCACGACCGCTCCAATGCTGTGCGTCGCCGTTCGATGCCCCCCCACGATCAAATCGAGATCGGGCGCGACGCCGAGTGCGCCGCACAGGATGGTGAGCTGGCTGTCGTGGCGTCGCCAGGCCCGATCGCCCGGCACGAGGTCGGCCGCCCATGCGGCGGCGAGGCCGCCGAGCGCGTGGCCAATTGGGCTCGGCATCAGCGGCGGTATCATGGCAGATTCTGTGACGTGGCAGCGAGCAGAGGCGAAAGTGTGTGATTCCGTAAGACGCTGATTTGACGATAGTTGAGAGAGACGATTCGCATAATTGCACTTGACTTTCGCCCGGCACGTTTCTAGAATGGCTGAGCCGCCCGAAGGAGGCCATCAAAGATGCCATCCATAGACCGCGATGAACGCAGCGACCGCGAACGCCTCAAGGCGGTCGAACTCGCCGTCGGCCAGATTGAGAAGCAATTCGGCAAGGGCTCCATCATGCGCCTGGGGCAAAAAGGCGCGATTCAGCCGATCGACGCCATTCCGACCGGGGCGATCAGCATCGACTACGCGCTGGGCGTCGGTGGCGTTCCGCGCGGTCGGGTCGTAGAGATCTTCGGCCCCGAGTCGTCCGGCAAAACGACGCTCGCGCTGCAGGTCATCGCTGAAGCGCAAAAACTCGGGGGGATGGCGGCGTTTGTCGACGCCGAGCACGCACTCGACGCGTCGTACGCCCAGAAACTCGGCGTCGACGTCGACAACCTGCTCGTGTCGCAGCCGGACAACGGTGAGCAGGCGCTCGAGATCGTCGAGGTGCTGATCCGGTCGGGCGGTGTCGACGTCGTCGTTGTCGATTCGGTCGCGGCCCTGGTGCCAAAGGCCGAAATCGAGGGCGAGATGGGCGAAGCGCAAATGGGGCTGCAGGCGCGCCTGATGTCGCAGGCGCTGCGCAAGCTGACCGGCGTGGTCTCGAAGTCGAAGACGTGCCTCATCTTCATCAATCAGCTGCGCGAGAAGATCGGCGTCATGTTCGGCAACCCGGAAACGACGACCGGCGGCCGCGCGCTGAAGTTCTACGCCTCGGTCCGGCTCGACATCCGGCGAATCGCATCGATCAAGGATGGCGACGCGGTTGTCGGCGGCCGGACGCGCGTGAAGGTCGTCAAGAACAAAGTCGCGCCGCCGTTCCGCGAAGCCGAATTCGACGTCATGTACGGCGAAGGGATTTCGCGCACGGGCGACCTGCTGGATCTTGCCGTCGACAAGCGGATCGTCGAGAAGTCCGGCGCGTGGTTCGCCTACAGTGGTGAGCGCCTTGGACAGGGTCGCGAGAACGCGAAGCAGTTCCTGAAGGAGAACCCAGACATCCACAAGACGATCGAGGAGCGCGTCCGGCGAGAGCTCGGAATGGCTCGAGAGCCCGAACCCGCCACAATCTGAGGCCGTACCGCGCGACGGCCGCCGTCTTCGCCGGTTACGTCGCGCTCACCATCGCGTTCACGTATCCGCTATCGTTCCACGCGACCGACCACGTCATGTCGCCTGGGACCGACACGAATCTGTTCATCTGGACGATTGCGTGGGATGTCCATGCCTTCGTCCACCAGCCCTTCTCGATCTTCGACGCCAACATCTTTTTCCCCTTCCGCCAGACACTGGCCTACTCGGAGAATCTCATCGGCAGCGCGGCGCTGGTCGCACCGGTCCTGTGGCTGACACACAACCCCGTGCTCACGATGAACGTGGCCGCGCTCATCACCGTGCCGTTGTGTGCGTTGGGTGCCTTCGTCCTGGCGCGGCGGCTGGCGGTCAGCCTGCCCGGCGCGGTCATCGCGGGACTGGTGTACGGGTTCTCTCCGCCGCGGTTTTTTCGGCTCGATCAATTGCATCTGACCAGTGTCCAGTGGATTCCCTTTTCGCTCGCCTACGCCTCGACCTATCTGACTGGCGGGCGCGCCCGCGATCTCCGGATCGCAATCGCGTTTTTTGCGCTGCAGGCGCTCACGAGCGGCCACGGTGCGGTGTTTCTCGCGCTCGCGCTCGGCGCGCTGGCAATTTACCGACTGGCTCTCGGCGAACCGTTGCGGCTGGCGGCACGGCTGCGCGACGTCGGTCTCGGCGGCGCCTTGCTGCTGCTGCCTGCCCTGCTCCTCAGCGTGCCGTATCGGCGCGTGCAGGTCGACATGGGCCTCCGGCGAACGCTCGAAAACTGGCACGTGCCCTGGACCAGTTTTATCGCAGCGCCCACGCACATGGACAGCTGGTTGATGGCACAGCTCCTGCCTCGGGTCGACATTTTCGCTTCGGCCGGCGCGTACCTGTTTCCAGGGGTCCTCACCCTGGCGCTGGCGATTGCCGCGCTGGTCTGGCGGCCGGAGCCCGACGTGGCGTGGCGCCGGGCCGCGATCGCGCTGGACGTGGCCATCCTGGTCGCGCTCGGCGCCGCGATGTACGGATCGTTTGCGACCGATCCGCGCCTGCGAATCGCGGGGGTCGTCGTCGCGTCGGCCCGACACGTCTGGCGGCCGTGGCTCGTGTGCGCCGCGGCCGCTGGTGGCCGCCTCGCACTCGTGCGGCGGGTGCCACTCGGCACGATGCCGCGGTTCCGCGTCGACGACCTGGCACTCTTTTACGGGTTGTTGCTGCTGATGTGCGTGGCGCTTTCGGTGGGTCCGCCGTACGGCGCCTGGCAGTACGTCTACTGGCTGCCGGGGCTGAACTTCATTCGCGCGCCGTCGCGCTTCATGATCCTCGGCGTGCTGGCGATCGCGGTGCTTGCTGCCCTTGGCTTCGATGCGCTGACCGCACGCTGCCGGCCGGCGCAGCGCCTCCTCCTCGGATCGATTGTCGCCTTCGCGTTGATCGGCGAGTTTGCGGCGATGCCGCTGCCAATGGCCCGTCAGGATCCGGCGCTGCCAGCGATCGATCGTTGGCTGGCATCGCAGCCGCCGCCGTTTGTCGTGGCCGAAGTGCCGGTCCCCGATTCGGGCGCGATATCGATCCGCGAGGAACGCGAATCGATTTATATCCTGCACGCGATGGCGCACTGGCAGAAGACGATCCACGGCTACAGCGGGCTGCTGCCAGAGGGTTCAGACGATCTCTATCGCCGCCTCGCCCGGTTTCCCGATGCCGGAACGATCCGGAGCCTCCGCGAAATCGGCGTCACGCGCGTCGTCGTACACGACGCCGCCGTTGAGGCGAGGATCGCCGCTTTTCCTGAACTGAAGCTCGAGCACCGGGAAGCCGACGGCGCGGTATATGCGCTGTCAACCATCCGCTGACCTGGCGTCGTCCAACGAGCTATGCGGATTCAGACCCTCGCGCTCGGTGCCGTTCTCGCGCTGGTCGCGTTGCCCGTGACCGTCGGGCACGGGCAAACGCCTGATATTCATGGCACCTGGACGGCCGAACTACACGGCGGCCGGGTGTTCCTGCAGGTCCGTACCGCCCCGCCGCCCGAATGGAACCGATCCGGTGACTGGAACGGCGGGTGGAACATCGGCCAGACGTTCCCCGTGGACGAGCTGTCAGGCCTGCCGGCGAACGACGCCCAGCTGACCGCGGCGGCGGTCCGGTTCGAGCTGCGGCGCGAAGCGGGCACGCTCGGTTTCGACGGCGCGTTCCGCGACGGTCGCGGCGCTGGCCTGTTCACGTTCGTGCCCCGGCCGCAGTATGTCGACGAGATGAAGCGTCTCGGGTACACCGACGAGGTGCCGCTGTGGCGGCAATATCAACTCGCGGTCCAGGATGTCGGTCCCCGCTATATCGCGGCGCTGCGCTCAGAGGGGCTCACGAATCTGACGCTCGATGAGATCACCCGATCGAAGAATCACGGCGTCACGCTCGAGTACATCCGGGCGATGAAGGCCGAGGGCTATCGCGCCGAGCCGATGGACGCTCTGGTGCGCGCGAAGGATCACGGTGTCGACCCCGCTTACGTCATCGAGCTCGCGAAGTGGGGCTACAAAGCGTTGCCGCTGGCGGACGTCGTCCGTGCGCGCGATCACGGCGTGACGGCCGACTACCTCGGCGACATGAGAGCGATTGTTCGGGACGCGACGCTGCCGCAGCTCATTCGGATGCACGATCATGGCGTCACGCCAGGATTCGTGAATCACGCGCGCGCCCGCGGCTATACAACCAGCGATCCCGAGGAGCTGGTCCGTTTGAAGGATCGCGGTTTGCGGCAGTAGGCGCGGCGGTGGCCTGGGTCTCCTGCCAGCTGCTCCTACTGCGAGTGGCCTCGCGCCGCGACCTGCCACACCGCTTCGACCCGATCGCGACGCGTCGCATAGATCTGGTCGTATTCGTTCACCGCCGGGTCGCAGTGCGGAACGATGAGCTCGAGCTTGTCCCCGACGTTGTAGGCCCGGGTCGCCGTGTCGTAGCGAATCGCCCCGAACTCGTCTGATCCCGCGTTGTACGAGAACCCGGCCTCACCGATCACGATCGGACCCGGCTTGTTCAGCGTGAGCGCTTTCGATCCCGCGTCGGTGGTCAGACGATTGGGAAAATAGTTGTTCAGCACCGTGGTCATCACCGTGAGCGACGGGGCGAAATCGGTATACAGCTCGTCGTTGTCCTCCCCGCCGATCTCGAGATACTGACAGTCCATGAAGATATAGCTGCCCACCTGGACGTCGGTGAAGCCGGGCACGTTGTGCATGATGTTGTACGTGCCGCTGCCGCCGCCGCTGAAGATCTCCGTGTTCAGGCCCGACTTCTTCATCGCGTCGTAGGTCTCGAGTGACGGTTGAAATTGCTTCAGCGTCTGCTCGTAGCGCTTCCTGAAGCCTTTGATGTGCTGCGCGCCTCCGTCGTAACTGATGATGCCGCGCAGCTTCAGGTTCGGCAGCTTGTCGACGAGCTGGGCGAGCGCGAGCGCCTTGTCGCCGGGCGGGACGCCTGACCGCGTCCCGATCGCCACATCGATGACCACGTCGGCGACGAGGCCGGCCTCCTTCGCGGCCTCTGAGAGGTCGCGGGCATTCTGGGGATTGTCGACCGCCTGAATGAAGTGTTTGTTCGCTTTCCGGATTTTCATGGCGCGGCGGATCTTGTTCGGCGAGACATTGCAGGTGGTCATCAGGATCTTGTCGACGCCGTTGGCGAACAGCGCTTCGGCTTCACTGACCTTCGCCGTACAGATGCCGATCGAGCCGCCGGCGAGCTGCAGCTTTGCAATCGCGGGCGTCTTGTGCGTTTTTGCATGTGGCCGGCTCGCGATACCGGTCTTCGCCAGCCGTTGCTTCAGCGTCGCGATGTTCTGGTCAAGCTTGTCGAGGTCGACGCAGAGCGCCGGCGTATCGAGGTCCCACTTGGAGACGCCGAGATCGGTCGCGGCGCCATTGGTCGTCTTGGCGCGCATCTCGGCGGCGGTATAGCCCCTGACCGGCTTTGGGATCCAGATGCTGGCGGCCGCACCTGCGCCGGCGGTTCGCAAGAAACTGCGCCGTGAAGCGGGAGTCCCTTCCATCGTCGCCTCCTTGGTGTCGCGAGGTTGGCACCCGCAGGTGCCTGCCAGGCCCATACTCCGGGTGACCGAATTATCCATCGATCGTGGCCCGCGCGCGGACGCTTTATCGGTCACGGTCGGCAAGCGGCTCGAGCGCGGTGGGGTGACTCGGGCGCGCCCGGAGCCCGCCCTACGGTTCGAGCAGCTTGACGGCTTCCGGCCCATATCTGGTGAGCATATCCCGCAGTGTCTTCCCCGGCTCCTCCGCGAATGGTTCGAGGATCGCGGTCTCGCGCACGCGATCGAGCCGGAAATTCCGGAAATCGGATCGGACTTCGCACCACGCCGCCAGCGTCCACGCCCTCCCCCAGAAGAACACTCCGAGTGGCCGGACGGTGCGATCGGTGGTCGCGCCACTCTCCGCCTCGTAGGTGAAGCGCAGTTTGCGGCGGTCGACGAGCGCGCGGCGCGCAGCCAGCAGACCGTCAGCGGATCGGCGACTCCCCGACCCGCCGGCACCGAACAGTTTGGTTTCGGCGATGAGTGGCTGGAGCTCCGGGGGCAGCACGCCGGCAGCTTTCTGCAAAATCGAGTCGCTCGCCCGCGCGAGCTGCGCATCGCCGAACCGCTGCACGAGGCGTGCGCCGAGCACGAGCGCCTGAATCTCTTCCCGGTCGAACATCAGTGGCGGCAGGTCATATCCAGACCGGAGCCGGTAACCGACTCCGGCTTCACCGTCGATCGGCGTCCCGGCGAGCACCAGATCCCGGATGTCGCGGTACACCGTGCGTTCCGAGATGCCGAGCCGCTCCGCGATGGTGGCCGCGGTCGTCGCGCGCCTCCGTCCGCGGAGCAGCTGGATAAGCTGAAAGAGACGATCCGCGCGTCGCATCACCCGCTAGTGTGCGTCGGCGCGGGCCTCGACGAGCCCGATGGCGTGGCCTTCGGGATCCTCGAAGATCCCGAACGTTGCGCCGGCCATGACCGTCCGCGGCAGCACCACCTTGGCGCCGAGGTCGGTCGCGCGTTGGAGCGAGGCGGTCACACTCGGCGTTTCCACATAGAAGGTCACCCACGAGCGTGTGCCGGGATAGGTCGTCCCGATGCCGCCGAGAATGCCGCGCCCCGCCTTCGTGTCTGCCGTTCCGTACTTGATCGGATTGTCCGCATCGAACGTCCATCCGAACAGATCGGCGAAAAACGTCCGCAGGCGGTCGCCATCATGCCCGAGCACCTCGAACCACGTGACTGGATGCATCATCGTTCGTCCTCCTTCACAGCTCGCGGTTCATCCCGCGCGCAGAACGAACGATAACGGTGGGCTCGTGACACCGTTATGGCAGGAGACGTCAGGAGCGCTC
>JBPYEE010000401.1:0-11997 GCA_051985095.1 Vicinamibacterales bacterium
TTAGGGAGCGGGAAAAGCTTTTGGCCCTTGCATGCGCCGCGTCCTCGGCGTTGGTCAGAGTGATCTGGTACGAGGTATCGGCTAAAACCACCGCCACGGGTTCCGCTTGAGATGGCTGTAAAGATACTGGTCGCGCTCACTGGCCACGTCCCTTGGAAGGCCGGCGAATTCCTCCGGGGCATGTCCTTCATGTTGTCGTTCGCTGACCTCCCAGATGGCGACGGGTCGTCCCTCCGCTGTTCTGAGGAGGCCCGCTGGCCAGGGCCTAAAGCGACCGCCCGTAAGCTCTTCCACGCGGCCGACTGAAAGCGTTAACCCATCACATATGACCTCGGCCCACGGGAGCCGCTGCCGGGCGAGGCGGCTACGGCTTGCACTGATTCGATCTACCTGCCGTCGGCGACCTTCGTACTCTGGCTCGAAACGCACTGCCAGTTGCCGGCGCGCATCACGAAGACATCGGTGTAGCGGAGCGTGACTTCCGCCGGCTTTCCCTGGCGGACTCCCGTCAGGTGAAGCGTGAACCAGACGACCGCTGTGTCTCCGTAGACTCTGACCGTGAACTCATCCTGCAGGGCGGACTCCACGTGCTGATTGAACGCGTTCACCAAGGCTAGCTCCATGGCCTTGTCGCCCCGGGTGCCATCCTCATACGTGGCGATGAACTCGTCGGCGAGGATGCTCTCGATAAACTTGACGTCCTTTTGATAGAACGCCTCGTTCCAATGGTGCTCGAGATCAACCAGAATCTCCTGATCCGATTTGGCCGCAACGCGTTGGGATCCGGAGAGCGCGACGGCGGATGTGGCGAGGAGGATGCAGAACATCGCCAGGTGGCGGCGCCATATCACCGGCGCCATCGTGCGTCTTCCTCTTCGCATAACGGTCGGAAGTCTTCTCACAATTCGCACGACGCCTATGATCGAGACCATCTAGCGCCTAATAGGCCGAGAGTGTACGACCGTCGCGGAGGATCAGCGACAGGAGTCTAGCCCGGTTCGAACCATCCTTAGCCGGATAACAGCGAGCGGAGACGTTCTCTCGGGGGGCCAGCCAACTCTGCCTCCAGCCCCGCCGGATGAGCGCGTTGGGCGTTGCCAGCTCGAGATCCCAAGCCGTCCCTTGCCACTCGCCTTGGACCACGTCCAGCAGCACATGAACATGCGGATTGGTCCACCGAAGGTTTGTCACGGCACCGGTCAAGACAAGAGGCCGTGAAGCGTCATACTCAGAGGCAAACGAATGGTGAGCCGAAAGCGAAGAACGGCCGGCCAGGGCTGCGAGCGCACATGCGGCGACGGATAGCCGGATGATCTTCACAATCGTGCGAAGGATAAACAAAGACATCGTACAGGATCGCCACATGATATGACGATTTTTCATTCGCGACGCCAGGCCGAGCTAATTCCACGGATATTCTGCACTCTCCGGCGCGAGTTCTCGTCATTGCTCGAGCGAGGCTGCTAACGGGCAGCGACCCTGATCCCTGTGCTCCGCAATTACTCTGTTCCGGCCTCCTTGGGAGAATTTGAGCCGGTTCGTCGAGACCGGTGATCGGCGTTCCTGGTCCCGGTCCGCATACGATCCGTCACGTCATGACCGACCCTGCTCGGAATCCACTTCGTACGATTTGCCGCGTCGCCGTCGATCTGGCCTTGCCGACATGCGAGCTGTCTCCGCGGACATTCTGCGCGGTCGCGCGCGAGTTCTCGCTGTTTACGGGCAGGAGCCGTTCCTGGCAGTCTCTGGCGATGACCATTCATCTTGCGGAGTGCAGGCATCGAACGGTCACCAACTGCCTGACGGCCGTCGCACCGTCGCGATGTCGATTCTGGGCGGGGTTCATCACGAGTACCGGCTCGAGGCGGCGGCGTGACCATCCCGATCAATGGTTTTTGCCGACGACAGCGGCGCCCTCTGAGCGGCAGAATACTCTCCGGTTCGTCCGAACCATTCGTAACGGGGATCGACCTCGAGCCTCTCGATTCGAAATCGAGAGGCTCGAGGTTCTGATGACAAGCGCTACTGGGCGCTGCTGGTGCTCTTGCCGACCTGGACCAAGCCGACTTTGTTGACGCCGCTCTCGGCGATCACGAGGTTGCCATCGGGCGTGGCTTTCATGTTACGGACGACACCACCGCCGCCAGGGATGAGCCACGTCTGGAACTTCTGGGTCTTGATGTCGAACCGAACCAGTACGTTCGGCCTGATCGCCGATTCCACGTACCAGATGGCTCCATTGAGATAGGCGATGCCGTATGGCTGTGTCTTCGGCCCGCTTGGCGACGGCCACTCGGTGACCTTGCCCGTCTTCGGGTCGAGACGGCCGAGATATCCGCGGGAGTAGTCAGCGTACCAAATGATGTCGTCTGGGCTGATTGCAATGCGCCGCGGCCGGCTGTCCGGATTCGGGAGCTCGTATTCCTTGATGGCGAGCGTCTCCGGATTGATCTCGATGATCTTGTTGGTGTTGAAGTCGCACACAAACGGAACGCCCTTCGTCGTGAACACCATCCCATAAGGATTCGCATGCTCGGTGGGCGTCTTCTGGATCTTGATCTCGCCCGTCTTTGGATTCAGACGGCCGATGTAGTTCGCGTTCTGCGCCGTGAAGAAGAGCAGGCCGTTTGGGGCAAACAGCGGCGTGTGCGGATCTCGAACGTCGTCCGGAAGCTTGTACTCCGTGATGTCGCCAGTCTTGGGATCGAGCTTGCCGATGTAGCCCTTTGAATTCGCCGTGAACCAGAGAGAGCCTTCCTTATCGAACGCGAGCCCGTGCGGGCCGGAGGCCGCCGTCTTGAGTGGGTATTCCTTCATCTCGCCCGTCTTCGGATCGACGCGTCCCAGCACGTTGGCAAACATGCCGGTCCACCAGATCGTGCCGCCCGGACCCGGCTCAGGATCGTGCGGTCGCGACCCGAGACTCGGCGCGTTCCACTCCTTGAAAGCCACTGATACCGGGCCCGGTATTCTCACAGGCTCTGGCCGTGGTTTCGGGGGGAAGCTGGTGGCGAGATAGCCGACGATCGTGTTGCTCTGGTCCGCCGGCAGCTGCACCATCGTGCCAATCAGGTCGGTCCATTCCTGACGGCTGTTGCCGCCGGAGTTCGTGATGAGTCCCAGTCCGTGACATCGGGCGCACGTCGCCTGCACTTCTTGTTTGCCGGGACCGTCCGGCAGGTTCACTTGCCCGCGCCCGCCGCCCTGGCCGCGGCCCTGTGTGCCGACAGGCACGGTAGCGAGGATCGACAGGACGCCGAGAAAGCCGAGCCCGAGCAACGCATGTGACCTTCTCAACATGTTTCCTCCAATAGGTCGCGTGAGACCGTCCTTGATCATTTCTTGAACGTTCCCAGAATCATGGACAAGGGATACCGGGATGAGATGCTGAGGGAGTATCACATCAATGGTGATCGCCCGCAAGAGTTTCGCTCGGCTTGTGCTCGAGCCGGATCGAAGTATCTCGGAGCACGCAGCGCCCGCGACATACAGCCCACCGCGGGAATGAACAGGCCGACCGATCACGTCTCATTGATGAATTACTGTTGACACTGATGACAGCCGGCTCTACGCTTCGCCGCGTGATCTGATAAGTCCCGACGTCCCATCCGACGCTGCTGACTCCGCAGAGGAGGAGCCCATGCGACTGGAAGCCTTGACAAGGCGAATCGTCGTCAGCGCGGTCGTTACGCTCGGCGTCATGCTGCCGGGTCCTGTCCGGGCTCAGGAGGCTGTGTTCACTGGAACGGTCACCGATGCCACGGGCGGCGTGCTCCCCGGCGTCACTGTCACGGCTGTTCATGAGGCAACTGGCAACGTATTCGAGGGCGTGACGGATGCACGCGGCATCTATCAGATACCAGTTCGGACGGGCGTCTACCGTGTAACCGCACAGCTCGGCGGGTTCTCGCCCGCCACGCGGAACGGTCTCGAGGTACTGGTGGGACAGCAGCTGCAGCTGAACCTGCAATTGAGCCCCGCCGCCCAGGAGACGGTAGAGGTCACCGGCGCGGTGCCACTCGTCGACGTCACGCAGTCGCACAATGCAACGAACATCGACACGCGGCAGCTGTCCGATCTGCCGATCAACGGGCGCAACTGGCTGGATCTCACGATGCTCGCGGCTGGAAGCCGCGTCAACGCCGTCACCAGCGACGATTTCGTGCCGCAGGCGACCGTCGGCAACGCCCAGTTGAACGTCGACGGCCACCAGGTGACGTCCAACATCTCGGCTTCGGGATTCGGACAGCCGCATTACGCGCGCGACGCGATCGCGGAGTTCGAGTTCGTCGCGAATCGGTTCGATGCCGGTCAGGGACGGTCGGCCGGCGTTCAGGTGAACGCGGTCACGAAGAGCGGGACCAACAACTTCTCCGGGCAGCTGTCAGGTTATTTCCGGGACGACAAGTTCAACGCAGCCGATTTCATTGTCGGTCGTGTGCTGCCGTACTCGAACCAGCAGATCAGTACGACGTTCGGCGGTCCGATCCAAAAGGATCGAATTCATTTCTTCGCCGACTACGAGTACGAGCGCGAACCCTCCACGCAGAGCTACACCACTCAGTTTCCATCGTTCAACCTGGACTTGACGGGAGCACGCACCGACCCCAAGGGAGGCGGCCGCGTCGATTTCGAGTTCTCCCCCAGACTGCGCCTGATGGTGCGAGGCAACATGTCCCGGTGGTTCACCCCCTACGACCCGCGGTACACTGGCGGCGCGATACAGACACCGTCCTCGACCGAATCGACGGCGAGGCCGAGCAACGAGCTGTACGTCCAGCTCACGCAGATTCTGGGCAAGGGATCGCTTAACGAAGTGAAGATCGGATACGACGACTTCCTGTTTCGAGCGATCCCGCTGGCCTCGTACACGAATGCCCCTGGCAATCCGTACTTTCCGGCGGACTCGGTGGGGTACGGCGCGCCGCGCATAGCCTTCAGCGGGTTCGCCATCGGCCAGGCGCATACGAATTCGCCCCAGGCCAACGGGCAGACGCAGTACTCGTATCGCGACGACTTTCGAACGACCTTCAATGCCGCGGGCCGCCACAGCATGCATTTCGGCGGCGAGTGGCTGCACCAGTGGGGACCGTACTTCCAGTGCACCAATTGCGCGGGCACGTACGATGGCGGGACGAACAAGCCGCCTGCCAACCTCGAACAGTACTTTCCGAACATCCTCGATGTCTCGACGTGGAATCTCGCACCGATGTCCTCATTGTTCAGGACCTTCACGATTGGGATTTCGGCGGTCGGATTCAAGCAGTACACACCGAAGGAAATCGGTGCCGGCTGGATTCAGGACGACTGGTCGCTCGACCGCCTGACCCTCAACCTCGGCCTGAGGTACGACATCGAGAGCGGCATGTTCGCCGAGCGAAGGAGCATCGGTCCGTGGCTGCCTGCCAATCGACCGATTCAGAAGGATCGGCTCGGGCCCAGGTTTGGGTTCGCCTACACCGCCGGCCAGCGGACGGTCATTCGCGGCGGCGTGGGCAAGTACTACGCCGACGTCTCCGATCAGGTGTCGTCCTGGACGGAGCGATACGGCACCGGCGAAGTGAACGCCCAGTTCGCGAACAACGGGCGCCCCGATTTCGGAGGCAATCCGTTGGGGGGCGCTCCCCTCCCGACCTACGAACAGGCGCTCCTTCTTCCGGGGCTGCGCAAGAGCGTCTCGCAGATTGCGACGCCGGGGATGGTCGTGCCTTACAGCTATCAGGCTTCGATTGGTTTCCAGCGCCAGTTCGCCAGCACGACGGGCCTGCAGGCTGACTACATCTATAACGCCGGGCGGCATCAACTCCGCACGGTCAACCTCAATCTGACGTTCAACCCCGCCACCGGAGCGCCGTACCCGACGACCGACGCCGCGCACGCGGTCTTCCCGGACTGGGGCACGGTCAATGCCTATGTCACCGATGCCTATTCGAACTTCCACGCGCTCGAGACCGCGTTCAATCGGCGCTTGAGCCAGCGCTGGCAGCTCTCAGCGACATACACGCTGTCGTTCTTCCTCGACGGCAATCCGGCGGCTGTCTATGGCCCCATGCTGCAAACCCCGAGCTTCCCGCTGGTGGAGGATTTCGGTCCGGAGTACGGGTACGCGGCCACCGATCAACGTCATCGCGCGGTTTTCAATGGGATTTGGGAACTGGGCTATGGATTCCAGTTGAGCGGACTCTACTTTTACGGATCGGGCCAGCGGATGGCAACGACCTATGGCGGCGGCGACCGGCCACGCCTTCGACCGGACGGGACGGTTGTGCCGCGTAACGATTTGGTGGGGCTGCCGCTGCACCGGGTCGACGTGCGGTTGACACGTCGCTTCAAGCTGGGCGGCCAGCGCTCGGCCGACGGGATTCTCGAGACGTACAACCTGTTCAACCACGCAAACTACGGGTCGTACACAACGGCGGAGAGCAATCCGAGCTACGGACTGCCGACGCAGAACACCGCGCTGGCCTATCAGCCGCGCATGATGCAGCTCGGGTTCCGCATCGGCTTCTGAATCGCGTGAGATGAGCCTCCTCATCACGAGTTCATTCCAGGACGTAATCTCCCGACGGCCTCGCTCCGGGAGGGTCGCAGCATGTGCCGTCGTCTTCGCAGCCGCGCTTGCGTCCACCGACGCTGCGCGTAGTCCGAGCCTGCTGCCCGGCACGGCGCCTGCACCGAGGAGCGACAGCATCCCGTACGCGGACGCCCGCGAAATCCTCGACGCGCTGCAACCCGGCCTTCAGCCGTTGGAGTTGCGGGGTAAGGACGCCGCGCAACTCGAGTCGATATGGCTGGCCTGGATCGCGGCCCTGGACCGCACGATTCGCAAGCGGGTCTCACAGGGCGACGAAGATTCCGCCTTCAACCTTCTTCTCCTCGGGACGACGTTCACGGAACAGCCGAGAGTGCCGGATGTGGCAATCGCCGTCGACGACACGCGAACGGCAGCCGTCGTCCGGCGGCGGCTCGACGACCTGGTGGCGGCGCTCGCCTCGGGGCGCGGCGATGAGCGCCTGCAGCTGGTTCGAGAGCTTTTCCAGCGGGAGGGTATTCCGCTGACGGCAGCGGAAGGCAGCGGTGCGGCCAGGTCGTATCTCGTCGAACTCGTCGGACGCCTGGCGCAGGAGCGCGACGAGTACCGGCGAGCGGCCGCTTCGGCAAACCAACTCGATGATCCGGTCGCGAAACTCGCGACGCATGCAACGCTCTACCGGAGGCGGGGTCTGTCGGGCGATACGTCGGTTTTCTCGTCCTTTGCCGTGGATCAGGCTCTTCATGCGCTGAAGTCCGCGAGCGTGCTCGGGTCGGCGCCGGCGCGCCATGTCGGGCTCGTCGGACCCGGACTCGATTTCATCGACAAAGACGGGGGCTACGACTTCTATCCGCTTCAGACGATTCAGCCGTTTGCGGCGATCGATTCGCTGCTGGGCGCCGACCTGACCACGGCCGGAGTTCTTCGGCTCACCACGTTCGATGTGAGCTCACGGATCAACCACCATCTCGAGGCTGCGCGCCGCCGCGCGGCTGCCGGCACCGGATACGTGCTGACGCTGCCAAAGGACGCACGGGAGCGGTGGACCCCGGAGTTGGCGGCCTACTGGCAGCACCTCGGCGGCCGGATCGGCGAAGCCGCTGTCGCGGCCCGTCCTCCTGCAAATGCGTGGAAGGTCGATGTTCGAGCCGTCCGTGTGCGCGCCGCGGTCCTCGAGTCAATCGATCCGGTAGATATGGACATCGTGACCAGCCGGCTGGTATTGGCCGACTCCGAGCGCTTCGATTTGATGATCGCCACGAATGTGCTCGTCTACTACGATGTATTCGAGCAATCACTCGCTCTGGCCAACATTGCCGCGATGCTTCGTCCCGGAGGAGTGCTCCTCGTCAACGATTTCCTGCACGAGATGCCATCGATTCCGATGAGCGCTCGCGGGTACGCCGACGCCGGCTACACGGATGCCGGCGATGGCGATCGCGTCTTTTGGTATCAGCGTCGATGAACGGGTAACGATAGACTGACCAGTGATTCAGAGATGTGGAGGAGGCTCGCATGGAGAGGAACCTTCCCGGTCGTCGTGAGTTTCTCAGGCAGCTGGCCGTTGGCGCGGCCAGCCTGCCGGCGGTCACACATGCGCTGAGACCTCGGGTTGTCTTCGCGGCAGCGCGATACGACCCGGCGGCGAAGTTCGAGATCACCGCGACCGACGTCGAGTTCCGGCGCAACAAGGCCGGGCGAATGCTGATGGCACGCGTCTATCGGCCAACCGGGCCGGGGCCTTTTCCAACCGTCCTGGATCTCCACGGCGGCGCATGGAACGCAAAGGACCGCCACGCCGAGGAGCCGATGGATCGCTCCCTGGCCTCGAGCGGACTGCTCGTCGTCGCAATCGATATGACGCTCGCGCCTCAAGCGCCGTACCCGGCGTGCGTGCAGGATGCCAACTACGGCGTGCGCTGGCTCAAATGGAAGGCGCCAACCTGGAACGGCGACGCATCGAGGCTCGGCGTGTACGGCAGCTCGAGCGGCGGTCACGTGGCCGAGCTTCTGGCGATGCGGCCGCGGGATCCGCGGTACAACGAGATCCGATTGCCCGAAGCGCCGGGCAACGATGCGACAATCGCGTTCGTGGCTATGCGCTCGCCAATCAGCAATCCGCTCGCGCGATATGAGAATGCCGAGAAGCTGGGGCGAGATGGCATGGTGAACAATCACCACGTGTTCTTCAAGCCGTGGGACACCATTCACGAGAGCAACCCGCAGGAGATCCTCGACAGGCACGAGAAGATCACGATGGTGCCGATGCTGATCATGCAGGGAGCGCTCGACGATAACGTCCTCCCGAGCATCCAGGAAAAGTTCGTGGCGAGCTACAAAGCCGCGGGCGGCCCGATCCAGTACGAGCTGTTCGAGGGCTCGCAGCACGAGTGGGTGGCACAGGAAGGGCCGCAGACCGATCGTGCGCGCGCGATGGTCAAAGCCTTCATTGCGCGCCAGCTGAAATCGTAGCAGAGCGCGCTCTGCCTGTACTGACGTCCTGTCGGCCGTCCGTGCGAAGACTCCGCCGAGGTCGGGCACCCGATAATTGGCGGATCGACGCCCGGAAGAAAACTTGTGCCTCAGGAGACTCCCGATCGGCTCCACGTTATCGAATCCTTGAAATCGGGGCCTTCGGGTGTGCCGCGCACAAATTTGATCCGAGCGAAAGTTGCAGAAGATCTGACGATCGTCCTCAACAGAACGGTCCCGTAACACGCGTAACGCCGTTATCGGTCTCGGGTCGGTCGCTAAGGATTACCGCGCCAGTTCCTGAACCTACCGAGGTTCGTTTCCGAGAATCGATCGAGGCATTGGACACTAGGGGCACCGAACGTTCACTTCATCGGGCGAAGCTTCACAACGCGCTTAGTGCGCGTTTCGGCGACATAGATTGTCCCATCGCGCGCGACCGCGATGTCATGAACCGCATTGAATATCGGATCGCCGAGGTTTCCGAAGCCTACAGACGCGACAATTTTCCAATCACGGTCGAGCTTTACGACGCCTGAGTGTTGGGTATCGTAGTCCTCTCGGCGGATGCCGAGGTAAAGCGCGCCGGCCGCGTCGGCGGCAACGGAAAAAATGCGGCCGGTGGTGGTCGCGTTCTTCACACCGACCCACTGACGTTTAAACTTGCCGTCGCGATCGAACAGTTGGAGCCGCGAGTTCTCGCGATCGGCAACGAGTACATCGGTGCTGCCAGGCACAAACGACAGACCGTGAGGATTATTGAACTCGCCCTCTCCCGATCCCTTTCTGCCCCACTCACGTATTTCCTTCCCGCTGGCATCGAAGTAAGCGACGCGACTGTTCACATACCCGTCTGATACATAGAAGGAACCGTCCGGGCGAATGGCAATATCGGTGGGCTGATTGAAGTGCTGTGCATCCCATCCTCCGACCCGCGCCTGTCCCAGCGTCAGAAGCGGGCGGCCGTCGTGCGAGAACTTGAATACCTGTTGCAACCCTACGTCAGTGAGCCAGATGTTGTTCGACCCGTCGACGGTTATGCCGTGCGGCACGAGAAACGTGCCGGCGCCCCACGATGAAATCACTCGCCCGGTGTTCGGGTCGAGTTCAACGACCGCTGGGTCTTTGAGCAGTTCGGTAGCTCCCGGCTCAAATCCTCTTCCCGGGCGATGAAAGACCAGCACGTGGCCGCTCAGATCGAGATCGACACCCGCAACTTCTCCGAACTCCACGCCCGGAGGCAGATTGGGCCAGCCCTTGACCTCTTCGTATCGGACCGGCGCCGCTGCGTTGATATTCAGGTGCCCGGCGCCACTGAAAACGCAAAGGCAGGTGCCGACCGTCGTGAAAGCCGCTCGCTGTATCCGTGCCATTTTTCTCTCCGCTTGGCGAGACGCTATCACGAATCTGACCCGGTGCCACATTACGCTCCGTCTGATGCTGGGCCTGGTCCCAGACGCCGATAGTCGGCGCTGTCGCGGGTCCTTGAGCGCGTCCTCATCGAGTGCATTCACCACTGCAACCGGTATCGGGCTTACCGAAGCCTGAACCTGGCACGGCCCGATCGTCGGTCGTCGATAGAAGAGCAGCCGCCGTCGCACCGGCGCGCAGTGAGCGGAACCGACCGACTTGGAGGATTGCCGCACGATTACAAAACAGGCGGCGTGGAGCGAAACCTATTTGCGCATACCACACGACAGGCGCTGTTTGAGCGGCGACGCGCTTTTTGTGCCGCGAGGCATCTTGACCGTGTAATGATTCTCAGCAAGCGTCGTCGCGATCGTGACACGATCAACGTGAACGTGGCATTCCAGGAATTGGAGAAGTATTGAGGTCAGTATGAGCGCAGCCCGATTGACCGCCGGACTCGTCATCAGTCTGCTCGCCGCCACCACGCTCGCTGTCGCGCAACAAGGGGCGCGGCCGCGGCCCGTTCCACCCACGCGCGATCCACACTCCGCCGGGTACGTTACCGCAACCGAATTGCTTGACGGCGCGGTGCCGCCGGCGAACGCTGAGGGCGACTTCATCATAGGGCCGACACACAACCCGGCGCCCGAAATGACGGCGAACGACGCGACGCCGCGCGGCGCCATCTACAACTTCGAGATGAGCTCGGCCGACAGCACGATATATGCGGGCATCGCCCGCGACGCCGGCACGTTCGGGACACCCGATCCCACCGATCCGGCCAAGCTCGTGGTCACGACCAGTCATCCGGCGCCCTACACGCGCAAGGTCGCCGTGTATGTGCCGAAGCAGTACGTCGCGGGCACCGCCGCTCCCTTTATCGTCGGCGCCGACGGCCCCGATCCGTTGCTGTTCGCTGCGCTCGACAACCTCATCGCGCAGAAAAGAGTGCCGGCAATGATTGCGATCTCGATCGGCAACGGAAGCGGCGACGCGCAAGGCAGCGAGCGTGGTCTGGAGTACGACACGATGTCGGGCAAGTACGCCGAGTTCGTCGAATCCGAGGTACTGCGGCGTGTCGAGACGAGAGCGAACGTCAAGCTCACGAAGAATCCCGACGCGCGTGCAACGATGGGTTGCAGCTCGGGCGCGGCCGCAGCGCTCATCATGGCGTGGTACCACCCGGAACTGTACCACCGCGTGCTCTCGTATTCGGGCACGTTTGTGAATCAGCAGTGGCCGTCGAACTCGGCGACGCCTGGCGGCGCCTGGGAGTTTCATCGCATGTTGATTCCCAACAGCCCTCCGAAGCCCATTCGCATCTGGATGGAGGTCGGCGATCGTGATCTGTTCAACCCGGGCACCATGCGCGACAACATGCACGACTGGGTGCTAGCCAATGAGAACATGGCGAAGGTGCTGGCCGCGAAGGGCTATCAGTATCAGTTCGTGTTCGCCCGCAACGCCGGCCATTGCGATCGGCCAACGAAGCTTCAGACGCTGCCCGCCGCGCTCGAGTGGGTGTGGAGGGGATTCAAAGGCTAGGGAGTGACCCGGCGCAGCACGCGATTCCACCACATGAT
>JBPYEE010000402.1:0-7294 GCA_051985095.1 Vicinamibacterales bacterium
TCGGTGCCGGTTCTGTCCCATCGCTCAGCCGAAGCGATGAGCCGGTAAGCACGCTGCGCGCGGGTAGTTGTTGAGCAGTCCGCCGAGGGCGCTGTTGTCGACGGGCCCGGCCGCCTTTCGATCAGAACCTCGCGATGGTGCGCGCCGCACCGGTGAGTTCGAGAATGTGCATCCCCGTATTCGCGCGATCAACGATGTAGATGTAGCCCCGGTCGTCGACTTCGACGTTGTTTGTCTGGATTGCGACTTTGCATTTCTCTTCCACGCCAGTCCCCACACATCGCTTGTCGGTTTTGCTGGTGATGGCGGGCACATAGAACGCAATCTCTCTGGGGTTGAACGGATCACGAATATCGACGGCACGCACACCTGCATTGAAGTGCGCGAGGAACAGAATGCGCTTGTAGAAGATCGGCGTGAAGTTCTCGTTCGACGAATGCGTGCCGAAGCGGCCGCCGCGGCTGCAGTAGTCGCGGCTCGACTCCGGCACTGTGAACGATGAGACGCCGAAGGGGCGCGTCTCGAGTGTCGCGTCAAGCATCCGCAACATCTGCCGGTTTTCGAAGCACTCGTTGGCCGTCGTCTCGCCAACGACAGCGATAAAGTCTCGTCGGGCCTGCGTCTGATTTGCAGGGACGGAGACTTCATGTTCATGACCGCCGGCCGCGGCGGCCGTCGCAGCACCGCGGCCTTTCGGCGCCTTCTGCATCCCGAACTCGGCGACGTCCATACCAAGAAGCGGGAACGCGGTATGCGCCCCGACATCTGGCGGCAGATCGACGCGCGCGATCTGAGGATAGAGCAGATTGTCGTCGGTCGGTTCTTTGGGTCCGTTCAGGAGCTTCTCCCGATCGACGATCTGCACGATGCCGCTCACGCTCGTACCGTAGCCGAAGTATACGCGGTTGGCTGTCGGACCGAGAGAGATCGGCCCATGAAGCTCAGTCGGCACTGGACCCGTCGATCCGGGCTGCTGGCCTGGAAGACCGAAGTCGCGGACGAAGATCGGATGCGCCGGATCGCTGAGGTCGTAGATCTTCGTCATTCGAGTCGTGCGCCAAGCGGGATCACCAGAGATGAGATACGCGATGCCGGTGTCACACTCCCACCAATTCTTGTGGGTTTGCTTGAGGCCGCTCACGACGGTGGTGATGCGTTCAGGTTTGGATGGATCGGTAACGTCCCACACTTCGTGGCCACTGTTGCCGAACGAGCGCAAGAGGTACACCTTGTTCTTGTCCGCGCGCGGAAGACTACGGCCGTCGCATACGCGCACCATCTGGGCGCCGCCCGCTTCACCTTGTCCGGGCTCGCCCGGAATGTGCGCCAGGTACTTTGGCCGTCTCGGATCGGTGACCTCAAGTATTGAGGTGCCGTTGCTTTCCTGTTTTCCGGTCAGGGAATTGAGCTGACTGCCGCCGTGGTGGCCAATATAGGCGAACCAGCGGTCACCTTGTTTGTGGATCACTGGCTGGTACGCGCTTCGTGCCTGCAGATCGCTGTAGCCGACAAGCTGCATGTCGCGTGCTTCAGCGCGCTGCTGCGCTGCGAGGCGTTGATCACGAATGATGCCGAGCAGACCGAGGGCGATTCCGACGATCGCGACGTACAGGTGCGAGCGTTTCATGCGATTGCCCTTTCTCGAATTCTGCGGCGAATGCGATGCCCTATCCTCTGCTCCGCAATTATCGCAAACGCAATCTCGTTCTTCGCACCATTCATGCCCAAGAGTAAGCCAACTTCACGCTGCGCGGTGGTTGTCCCTCCCGAAAATGCGGTACGTCTTGTGGCGATTGGGCTTAGCGGTCTCTACTCGATAACGTGCGCCGGCATGCGTCCAAGCCTCGTCGCCCTCCTTGCGGCGATTCGCTGTATCCTCCGAACTCGCGCTGACCTTGAAGCGGAGATTTTCGCCTTCCGCCATCAGCTCGCCGTCCTCCAGCGGGCGGCGCCAACACGGCTCCGTCTCAGCCGAGCCGACCGACTTGTGTGGGTGCTCCTGTCTCGTGTGTGGACTCGCTGGCGCGGTACCGTGCAGATCGTAAAACCCGCCACCGTCGTCTCCTGGCACCGCCGCCTCTTCGCGTGGCATTGGCACTGGCGATCCCGCTCAACCCATCTCGGTCGACCGCCGATCGCTGGCGAATGTCCGCGGGTTGATCCGCCAGATGCATCACGCGAATCAGTTGTGGGGCGCGCCGCGCATCCACGGCGAACTCCAGAAGTTGCGCATCGACATCTCCGAAACGACCGTCGGCAAGTATCTCGGCCGGCGACCATCGTCCCCTCGCCAACTTGCCGCACGTTCCTCCGGACGCACGTGTCGCAATGTGCGTCGATGGATTTCGTCACCGTCCCGACAGCCACCTTCCGTGTTCTGTTCGTCTTCCTCATCCTGTCACACGACCGACGGCGCGTGATTCATGTCAATGTGACTGACCACCTGACGTCTGCGTGGACACGGCAGCAGATCCGCGAAGCCTTCCCGGAAGGCACCGCGCCGCCGTATCTCGTACGCGATCGCGACAGCATCTACGGATCGGACTTCACTGCATTCTTGGACAGGTTCGGGACTGAGGATACCCTCACGGCGCCACGTTCACCCTGGCAAAACCCTTTTGTGGAGCGCCTGATTGGGACCATGAGGCGCGAGTGCCTCGATCACGTCATCGGGTGGAATGAGCGGTCCCTTCGACGCATGCTCAGAGAATTCTTGGCCTATTATCACGAGCGGCGGACGCAGCTCTCCTTGGACAAGGACGCGCCCCTGCCTCGGACGCCGCAACCGCCGGCCTGCGGCACGATCACGCAAGTCCCGCACGTCGGCGGGCTCCATCACCATTACGAACGCCGCGCCGCTTGACGATCGTTCAAGCCGTCGCAAATCCGACACCTTCGCGAATGGTCTGTCGCAGTGCACCACCGCTGTCTTCAGCATGACGGCTTCGCGTTTCCTGGGTTGCGGAGCGCGGGTGGGAGACGCTGATGACCGTCTCCGGCGTCTCATCGAGTGGCGCAGACGGAATTTCTGAAAGGGACAGGCAACTCCAGGTCGCGGAATCCGTAGGGCCTGGTTGCGACCGTTCTTGAACGGCGGACGTGGCGTTCCATGTCGATTAGGCGTTCCTGGCCCGGCATATGCTGTACATGTGCTACCCGGGCGTGAGCGAGAAAGCACGCGCGTCATAGCCTCGGCCAATGACGAGAACTCGCGCGAGAGAGTGCAGAATGTCCGAAGAAACAGCTCCCGACGGGGACTGAGTCATGCGCTCAGAAGTTGAGCTGCATGCCGATCTTGGCCAGGCGGCCGCTCAGAATTTGCGTCGGCGCCATCCAGCTCGGACCATAGGTCGTGTTCTCCGCGAGAATGGGGTTCGCGTTCGTCAAGTTGTAGACGTCGAACATTACTTGTAAATGGACGCGCGGCAGCTGGAGCTTCTTCGCCAAGCGGATATCGACCTGATTGATACGGCCCTCGAACTGCGAAAAGGGGGTGATTATCTGGATTGCGGCAGACTTGGTGCCGCCGGCGAGGTTGCGTCCCAATGAGGGGGCGATGAGCGCGGTCGGTACGTTGTACGTCGCGGCAATCGGGATCCCCGGAAGGCTCTGGAAGCTCACGCTGGCCTGCACGGCCCACGGCAGCGGGTAGGAAGCACTCACCTTCAACTGCGCGAGATATGGCACCCTGACATCGCATTGATACAACTGCTGCGGCGAATCGACGACGAAACAATCGTTGGTCGAGGCAAAAGTGGTGGTCGTCTGGTTGACCACGCTGTTGGTCGAGTTTCCGATATTCACGCCACCAGCCACCAGCCCGCCGCCGGCAAACCGTGCGTTCACGTTGAAGTCGAAGCCGTTATAGATCTCGGTCTGCTTCCCATATTTTGACGCGAACGTCACGACGTTGTTGACCAGCCCGAACAGCGATGGCGTGATGTCGTAGAGGCCGCAAATCTCCTGGCCGCCGCCGCCGGGCAGCCGCGCATCAAGCGGTGTCGTGATGCAGTACGGGTCATAGTTCGTGGGCGTGACGAAGAGATTGTGTGTGACCAGGAAATTGCCGTACCACGTCCGGAAGTAGCCGGCGTTCACGGCCAGGCCCGGCCGAAGCTCGTGCTCGATGACCGCGGCCGCTCGCCAGCTGTAGCCGCGCTTGCCCCAGCCGTTCAGGGTGTCAGGATCGGCGACCGTCGTGATGTTCGGCAGGCCGAAGTTGGTGTTCGACATCTTGCCGCACTCCCCGTTGGCCAGCGGGTTGCGCAGGTCGCAGTTGGGAACGAAATCGTGGTTGTCATCCTGCCAGCTGCGTGTGACGGTGTTGACCGAGGTGTTCACCGGGTCGTACCTACCAGAAGTCGTGGTGTTCTCGGCCGCCACGTATCGGCCGAGGCTCGCCTTCACAGCTGTCTTGCCGGTCCCGAAGGGGTCGAGGGCGAAGCCGGCGCGGGGATTGATGTCCTTCCAGCAGGGGACACAGTCGACTTCAGCGAAACTGCGCGGACCGATCAAGAGGCCCGCCGGCTGTTGGCTGGCGGGAACGAATCCGCTAAAGTAGTCGAAGCGCAGACCCAGATTGAGCGTCACGCGCTTGATCGTCCACTGATCCTGGGTAAAAAGCCCGAGCTCAGGCCTGATCTTCTCGTTGACTGTGTACGGAGAAGCGTATTCGGTGAGTGAGATAGGCTGACCGTTCATGAAGGTGTAGGTCACCGCAGAGTTGTTGAACGTATATGTCTGAACGTGCTGGCCCACCAACCAGAAGAGCCCGGATTTGAAGTGATGGGAGCCGGTGACGTACGAAACCGAGGCCCGTCCGTTTTCCTGGCCGGGAATATTACGAAACGTATTGACGGGACCGTTGTACCTGAAGCCAGTTGATTGCTCCAGGATCGAGACGTCATTCATCGATACGCCGTCCGGCAGCAAATATCTGTAAACGATCTGGTACACGGTGGCGCCGGCCTCGAATAGAAGCTTGTTTGTTGCGGGGTAGTTCCAGGTCACCTGGTAGAGATTGTCCGGTATGCGTTCGACGCCGTCGACTGCCGCCGGCGCAAGATTGGCGGTCTCATTGTTTGGGCAATCGCAATGATGCTGCCGGTCGAACGACAGGCTGAACTTGTTCCGGGTCGACGCCTGCCAGGTAAGGCGGAGACTATTGGCCGAGAGATCCTCTATGGCGGAAACCGGCCGGTTCAGATCCGGTCTGTAGAGGTAAGAGCTCGGCGGAGCAGCGTTCTGATAGAAGTTCAACGGGTTGATGTTGTTGCCCCAATATCGGTGGGCCGTGAAGAACCACAACTTGTCGCGCGCGACCGGTCCTCCGAGAGCAAAATCCACGTCGTGGACTTGATTGATGGAGTTGACCGAGAGCAGCCCGCGAGCCCGCAGATCGGATGTCAGATTGTTGCCTTGCCAGCTACCGTCCGCGTAGTTGGCCAGAAAGGTTCCATTGAATCTGTTCCCGCCGTCCTTAGGGACGACGTTCATCTGGATGCCGCCCGTGGAGTACTCGGCTGAGCCGCCGGCCGGCCCTTCGACCACGATTTCCTGTGCGCTAGCGGGATTGACGTAGAAGTTGAACGAACCTCCAGTCCCCAAGGTCATGTTGAACCGCATGCCGTCCTGAGTCAGCTTCTGATCGCCTTGCTTCGAACCGTGAAGCGAGGCCTGGGAATCGTACTCTCCCTGGGCGCCGCCGACGTCCTTGAGAGTAGGTGCACTGACGACCGCGGGCATCAGCGTCACGAGATCGAAGAGCGACTTGCCGGTGGGAATGTTAGCGAGGACTTCCTCTGAGAGCCTGTTCTGCTGGGTCATGTTCTGGATGTCGACCACCGGGCTGTCCCCCGACACCGTCACGGTTTCCGAGAGGGACCCGACCGTGAGCTCGGCGTTGACGGAGGCAGTAAAGTTCGGAGGAAGTTCCAGACCCTCACGTTTCACAGTGGCGAAGCCAGCCACCGTGAACGTGACGGTATAAGTGCCGGGGCGCAAATCGACGATCTTGTACTGCCCTTGCCCGTCGGTTATGCCGGTCCGGACTTTTTCGATGAGGACTGGACTGGCGGCCTCTACGGTTACCCCAGGCAGTACGGCGCCCGACGTGTCCTTGACGACACCTGCGATAGCACTGGTGGTGCTCTGCGCCGCAGCCGCCGCCGGGAAGATGATGCCAAACACCAAGACTGCGAGGGAAGTGCTCATAACGGGTGCCATGGAGTCCTCCTTCAGAAAAGCGACGAGATCCCTCAGCCCCGCCAGAACCGCATTTAAGCTTGGATTTCCACTCTGCCTCTGATGCGCACTTTATACATCAACGTCCCGGCGGGCGGCCTGATTATTTCGGCGGCTGTCCCTAGCCACAATCTGATCGGCTGCTCGGCCGGTTGAATCGATCGCTTGATCCGAAAGGGGATGGCCCGTGCTCACGGCGATCGTCGTGTTCCTCCGAACCATCGATCTGATCTGCTGCGGCCACCGAGCCGTCGACCTTGAGAACCTCGCGCTTCGGCGGCAGCTGGCAGCCTCAAAGCGCGCCGCCACACGTCCACGGCTGCGGACAGGCGACCGGCTCCTACCCGTTGCGGTTTTTCCTCGTCGCGCTGGCCGGCTCGATCAACCAGCAGCGCGAGGTGATCGACTATCTCCAGGCCGAGAATCGCGTCCTTCGAGAGCAGCTCGGCCCGCGCCGCCTGCGGTTTACCGACGACCAGCGCGTTCGGTTGGCCGCCAGGGCGAACCAACTGGGTCGCCGAGCGCTCCGCGAGATCGGAGCGATCGTGACCCCGGACACGCTGCTCGCCTGGCATCGGCACCTCATCGCCCGGAAATACACAGGCCACCACCGCGGCGGGCCGGGGCGGCCGCCTGTGATTGCCGAGATTCGGCAGCTGGTGGTCCGCATGGCGACTGAGAATCGCGATCGGGGGTATACGCGCATTCAAGGCGCGCTCGCGAATCTGGGCCACGACGTCGGCCGCGGGACCATCGCCTCCATCCTCGAGCAGCACGGCATTGAGCCGGCGCCCGAGCGGCGGAAACGCACGACCTGACGCGAGTTTCTGAGCGCGCACTGGGATGTCCTGGCCGCCGCGGATTTCTTCACAGTCGAAGTGTGGACCGCGACGGGTTTGACGCGGTATGTCGTGCTGTTTGTGATCAGCTTGCGCCGCGCCGGGTCCACATCGCGGGGATCACCTCCGACCCCGACAGCGCCTCGGTGGTTCAGTGCGGTCGTCAACTCACCGATGTCGTCGATGGCTTCTTGGCCGGCAAGCGTTTCCTC
>JBPYEE010000403.1:0-12523 GCA_051985095.1 Vicinamibacterales bacterium
TCCGTCTGACCGGCATCAACTTCGAAGGCCCGGCGCCGCGGCCGCTTGAGCGTGCGCGCGTCGTGATGGCCGACGATGGGCAGATCCTCGTCGACAAGTCGCGACACTTTCAGTACGAACTCGGACAGTGGACGGACCCGGAGGCATTCTTAAAGGCGTAATTGCCCAACTAGGTTATGGCTGAGACGAAAACTGTTGCTCCGAAAGAAGGCGCCGGCACCCGGTTCTGGAACTGGTTGACGGAAACGCAGGTCTGGACGTCGGTCTTCCGCCACGAGCGGCCCAATACCGACCGCAACCGCGTGCTGGTGATGCTGTCGAACGTCTTCCTGCACCTGCATCCGGTGCGGATTCGCAAGTCGGGCGTCAAGCTCCGCTACACGTGGTGCATGGGCGGGTTGAGCTTCTTCCTCTTCCTGGTGCTGACCTTCACCGGCCTGCTGCTGATGTTCTACTACCGTCCCACGCTCGAATACGCCTACACCGACATCGTCGGGCTGCGCGAGCACGTGCCGCTCGGCATCATGCGCGAGATGCACCGGTGGGGTGCGCATGCCATGGTCATCACGGTGTGGCTGCACATGTTTCGCGTCTTCATGACCGGCAGCTACAAGCCGCCGCGCGAGTTCAACTGGTCGGTCGGCGTCATCATGCTCGTCTTGACGCTGCTGCTGTCGTTTACCGGCTATCTGCTGCCGTGGGATCAGCTGGCCATCTGGGCCATCACCGTCGGATCGAACATGGCGCGGGCGACCCCGTTTCTGGGCCACGAAGGGCCTGGTGCCGCGCTGTTACGGCTCGGCGACGTACCGCTGATTCACGCGGCCGACGACGCGCGGTTCGCGCTCCTCGGCGGCACGTTCGTCGGCGAGGGGGCGCTGCTGCGCTTCTACGTGCTGCACTGCGTCGGCCTGCCGCTCGGAATCGCCGTGCTGATGGCGGTGCACTTCTGGCGCGTGCGGAAAGACGGCGGGATTTCGGGGCCGCTCTAGGCTGGAGAGAACATGGGTGCTGTAAAAGGACTCGTCAACGGACTCACCGATCCGAAGCTGTTTTTCGTTCTCGCCGTCGCGGCGCTGGTTCTCGTCCTCTGGAAACGCGAATCGATCGCGTCGAGTCGGGTCGGCTACGGCGTCCTCGGCACGCTCGGGGCATTTTTCATCTTCGGGACCTTCGATCCGAACTTCCGCCTGATCGTCACCAAGCCGGATAACGTGCCGATTGTCGGGCTGATCTTCCTCCTCGTGTTTTTTGTGTGGTACGCGATTCGCGAAGGGGTGCTGAACGACCGCCGGATCGCGTTGGGGCAGGGTCCGATCGAAAAGGCTGAATCGGATCGGGTCTGGGTCTGGCCCGACCTCGTGTATACCGAGCTGATCTCGTTGATCGCCTGTTCGGTCATCCTGATCGTCTGGTCGATCTTCCTCAAGGCGCCGCTCGAGCAGCCGGCGAACCCGGCGAACACGCCGAACCCGTCGAAAGCGCCCTGGTATTTCCTCGGGCTGCAAGAGATGCTGGTCTACTTCGACCCATGGCTCGCCGGCGTCGTGCTGCCCGGACTGATCATTGCCGGCCTCATCTGCATTCCGTACATCGACAAGAACCCGAAGGGCAACGGCTACTACACCATCAACGAGCGCAAGTCGGAGGTGGCGATCTTTCTGTTCGGGTTCGCCGTGCTGTGGTCGTCGCTCATCGTGCTTGGCACCTTTCTGCGCGGCCCGAACTGGAACTTTTTCGGCCCGTTCGAGTACTGGGACATCCATAAGCTGGCGGCGTTGACCAACGTCAACCTGTCGGAATACATCTGGGTGCGCATGCTGCGCACGGGCTATCCGTCGGCCTGGATCGTGCGGGAGCTGCCGGGCATACTGCTCGTGTTGTTCTACATCTTCGCGCTCCCCGTGATTCTCGCGAAATCGGTGTTCAAGACGTATTACGAAAAGCTCGGTCCCCCGCGTTTTTACGTGGCATCGTTCCTCTTCCTGATGATGATGTCGCTGCCGATCAAGATGCTGGCGCGCTGGATTCTGAACTTGAAATACATCGTGGCGATCCCGGAGATCTTCTTCAATATTTGACGAGCGGCCCCCAGGGGCCTGTTGCAGGCGAGCATGGCTGAAAAGAAGGGTGTCGGACACGCGTACAACGTCGACTTTCTGAACGTCGTCTTCGCGGCGTCCAGCTTGTTTCTGTTCCTGTCGGTCATCTGGATGGTGTGGGATGACTACGACCGCGAATGGAAGAACACGCAGCGGCGCTTCGAGCAACTCGAGTATCAGGTGACCCAGGCGCAGCTGCGGCAGGCGGCGGGCGCCGTCGACAAGAACAAGGTCGCCTCCCTGCGCGCGCAGGAGCGGAGTGCGCAGCAGAACGTCGTCGCCAACCAGAAGAAGGTCGATGACCTGCAGGACAAGCTGAAGGACGCCCAGCTGAAAGAACAGCGCGCGACGCTCGACATGCAGTACATGAAGGCGACCTACGATCAGGATCGCTACGACTTCGAAGCGTCGCGGGCCTCCAACAGCGGCAATGTCGCCAAAAAGGAAGAGGTCACCACCGAGGAGGCGAAGCGGCTGAACGATCTGAACCTCGCCGACGAACGAGCCATCGCGGAGCGGACCGACATCCAGAAGCAGCTCGGCGACTACACCGGCCGGGTCGCGGCGTTTCAGAAACAGATCGAAGAGCTCCAGAGCGAGCAGACGCGGCTGACCAAGCGGCTCGACGCCATTGCGCCGAGCTTCACAGACTACATCCGCGACGCCCCGCTGATGGATTTCATGGCGCCGACGACCAAGATTCAGCAGATTGTCCTGCCGAACGTCGTCGACGACGTGAACTTCATCCGGGTGCCGAAAATGGATCGGTGCCAGACGTGCCACCTGGCGATCGACAAGAAGGGGTACGAGAAGTATCCGCAGCCCTTTACCACGCATCCCGACCTCGACACCTATCTCGGCGGCAGTTCGCCTCACCCGATCGAGCGGGTCGGCTGCACGGTGTGCCACGAGGGGATGGGACAGTCGGTCAGCTTCCGGGACGCGGCCCACGCGCCGGCCAACGCGAAGCAGCAGGAGGAGTGGGAAAAGAAGTACGGCTGGGAGCAGCCGCACCTGTGGGACTACCCGATGCTGCCGACGAAGATGACCACGGCGTCGTGCGCGAAATGCCACAAACAGCAGGTTTACGTGCCGAAAGCCGATGCCCTGAACATCGCCTACGCGACCTACGAACGCGCCGGCTGCTACGCGTGCCACAAGACCAAGGGCTTCGACACGAACATTCGCAAGCCCGGGCCGATCCTGACCAAGCTTGACTCGAAGCTGACGCAGGACTGGGTCAAGAACTGGATCCGGAATCCGCGCGCGGTCAAGCCGACGACGTGGATGCCGCGCTTCTTCTACAACTCCAACAACAGCTCGCCGGAGGACGCCGTCCGAAACGAAACGGAGATCAACGCCATCGTCGCCTATCTGTTCGCCAACAGCGACAAGACATACGAGCCGGCGGTCAGGAATCCGCCGCGCGGCGACGCAAAGAGCGGCGAGCAGATCGTCAAATCGATCGGCTGCCAGGGCTGCCACGTCGTGGGCGAAGGCAAACGATCCGAGATCGGACCGCGGCGCACGTTCGGCCAGCCGCTCGAGAACATCGGCAACAAGACGACCTACGAATGGATCTTCAACTGGGTCCGGGATCCGAAGCACTACAGTCCCGCGACCTACATGCCGAACCTGCGGCTGACCGACGCGCAGGTCGCCGACGTGGCGACCTACCTCGTCAGCCTGAAGGGCCAGGCGGGTGACCCCCCGAAAGCGACGCCGGATCAGGCCGCCGTCGACGCGATCCTGCTGGATTACCTGAAGAACGTGATGCCCTTCGACGACGCGAAGGCGCAGCTGGCGAAGATGAATCCCGAGCAGAAGCAGGTCGAGCTCGGGCAGCGGGCGATCAGCCGCTACGGCTGCTTCAGCTGCCATGACATCAAAGGGTTCGAGACCGCGCAGTCAATCGGCACCGACCTGTCCGAAGAGGGCACCAAGCTGGTCACGCGTCTCGATTTCGCCTTCATCAGCGATATTCCGCACACCTCCAAGATCGCGTGGTTCCGCACCAAACTGCACGATACGCGGATCTTCGACAGGGGCCGCGTGCTGCAGCCGCTCGAGAAGCTGCGGATGCCGAACTTCGACTTCAGCGACGAGGAAATCGACCGGCTGGTGACCGCGATCATGAGCTTCCAGCGCGAAATCCAGCCGGCGGCGGCGATGCCACCGCGGTCGGCGCGGTACGACTTCCTGCAAAACGGCCGGACGCTGGTCCACCGCCGCAATTGCGTCGGGTGTCACATCATCGAAGGCGACGGCGGGGACTTCGTCAAACTGGTGGCCGATCCCTCGCTCGGACCGCCGATGCTGACCCCGGAAGGGGCGCGCGTGCAGGCCGATTGGCTGTACGCGTTCGTTCGCGGGCCGATTACGATTCGTCCCTGGCTGAATGTGCGCATGCCGACCTTCGGTCTCGACGATCCGACCGTCAACGGCGTCATCCGCTACTTCGGTGCCGTGTCAAACACGACGGGCCCGTTCCAGACGCCGGAGATCCGCCGGGCGTCGACCACCGAGGACGCGCAGGGCAAGGCGCTGTTCGAGAAGTTGAAGTGTCAGCAGTGCCACGTGCTGGGCACGATTCCCAAGGATCAGCCCACCTCGAACCTGGCGCCCGATCTGCGGATGTCAGCGGAACGTCTGAACCCCGATTGGATCGTGCAGTGGCTCAAGAAGCCATCGGACATTCTGCCCGGCACCCGGATGCCGGCCTTCTGGCCGGATTTTCCGAAGTCGTACTATCCGGAGCTGAACGGGGACGCCGATGCGCAGATCCTGGCGATTCGCGATCACCTGCTCACGTTCCGCGGCGGTCCGAGCCCGAAGGCCAACAACAATCCGACTGCGCGGTCGGCCAACAACAATAATTAAGAGACCGCCGACGCAGACTTCGTGACAATCCCTCGACGACGATCCTCATCGTCGTCGAGGCGCGCGATCGCCTCGTGCCCAAAACGGCCCGCGACAGGCGGTTGCTCGAGCATGCCTGCGGTGACGAAAACGTTCACGGTGACGATCGTTCGAGACGGGTCGATGTGCCTGATTCCCGTCCCCTTCGACCCGAAAGCGGTCTTCGGCCGAGTGCGTGCGCCGGTGAAGGTCACGCTGAATGGCTATACGTACCGGAGCACGATCGCGGCGATGGGGGGGCCGCCCTCTATCCCGCTGCGCCGGAGTCATCGCGAGGCTGCCGGCCTCGAAGGTCGTGAGACGCTCGAGGTCCGCCTCGACCTCGACACTGACACGCGCGAGGTGACCCCGCCGCCGGATTTCGTGAGAGCTCTGAAGGCGGCGCCGCCCGCGTGGCGGCGGTGGCGCGAGCTCAGTTACTCCCACCAGCGCGAATACGCGGACGCGATCGACGGCGCGAAGAAGCTGGAAACGCGCGCGCGGCGGATCGCGGCCGCGGTGCGCGCGGTTCGGTCCAGGCCCGAACGAAACCGATAGCCCTAGGGATCCTTCACGGCCGACCCCTTGGCCGACCGGAGATCTCGCGACAGGATCAGCTTCAGCGTGAGGCGATCGGAGGATTCCGTCAGGCCGAATCCGACGCCCACCTCAATGTCGAACGGCTTGCCGCTGTGGTCGACGACGGCGTAGAGCTGATGCATCTGGCTGCCGAAGGCAGCGAAGCTGTGGAGGGGGCCATAGTCGGCGTACTCCTCGGCGGCGGCCGCCCACCGATCAGAAAAGTTGTACGCGACGCGCGATGCCGGCACGAATTCCAGATTCTTGAGACCGTTGTACTGCGTGTCGAGAATCGGATTGATGATGATGTCGACCGGCTTCAAGTGCCAACCGATGATCGGCCGGATCTCCGACGTGAACCGCCTGGCCTCCCAGTGTTTCGAGTTGTAGCTGAATTCGAAGTTGGACCCGTAGAAGAACGTGCGGTCGGCCGCGTGCGGCACGGCGAAGAGCAGCCGCAGCTTCGTGCCGTCAAGCAGCCACCCCATGTTCTTGTCCCTCGTGTACAGCGGCAGGTACATCCCTGCCTCGAACCACGGGGTGACGCCGTAGGCCCACTCGGGCACCTGGTTGAAGGATTTGTCGGCGACCACGGCACCGGGAAACGCCGGCGTCGTGTTCCCGGACGGCGTGAAGTTCGAGTGCAGCGTGAGATTGACAACACCCGGCGCGGCCAGCTCTGCGTTGTACACCTGGATCTCGTCGGTCTGGGCAGACACGCGTCGGGCGATCAGTGCCAGCAGAAGAGCGAACACGAGCGGGCCCAGGTGACGGGGTTTGTTCAAGGAGCGTCGATTCTATCTGAATTTAACCATTCGTCGACGCGGCCGCGGCCCGATATACTCTCGTCCGCCGCGCGGAGGCGCAGCGGTGGTGCCGCTGATCGTGATGGTTGCGTAATGGAAATGAAAGGGAACAACCTATGTGGGCTGCTCTGCTGAAATTCCGCCACACACTTTTCATCGTCTGCCTGCTGTCCTCGTCCGCGTCTGCCGAGGTCGTCCGGATCGAGGTGCAGTCGCGCAGCGATTTGGCGGGCGGTCAGGCGTTCGGCACGACCGGAGCCTACGAGAAGCTGTCCGGGAAGATCTTCTTTGCCGTCGATCCGACGCTGCCTGCGAATCGAATTGTCACCGATCTCGACAAGGCTCCCCGCAATCCCGGCGGAAAAGTCGAGTTCTCGGCCGATTTCTTTCTGATCAAGCCGAAGCAGATCGCGCGCGGCAACGGCGCCGTTCTGTACGAGGTATCGAACCGCGGCGGAAAGGGCATGCTCGGCTTCTTCAATCACGCCGCCGGCGGGACCGATCCAACGAGCGCCGAACAGATGGGCGATGGATTCCTGATGAAGCAGGGATTCACCTTGCTGTGGGTCGGCTGGCAGTTCGATGTGCCGCGGCGTCCGGGTCTGGTGCGCCTGTACGCGCCGGTCGCGACCGACAATGGCCCGATTCGCGGCCTGGTGCGCAGCGACTTCGTGGTCACCGAAAAGGAAGCGGCGCACTCGCTGGCCGATCGCGATCACGTCGCGTACGTGGTCGCCGACCCACAGTCGGCCGAGAACGTCATGACCGTGCGTGACTCGGTCGAGGGGCCACGGCGCACGATCCCGCGCGATCAGTGGAGCTTCACGCCGGACGGAACTGGCGTCTCGCTGGGTGCGAAGTTCGAGCCGAACAAGATTTACGAGGTGGTCTACGCCGCGAACGGTCCGACCGTCGTCGGGCTCGGTCCGGCGGCGATCCGCGACACGATCTCGATGCTGAAGTACGGATCCCCGGACGCGTGGTCCATTCCGCGCGGTACGATCACACGCGCAACGGCGTTTGGGATCTCGCAGAGCGGCCGGTTCCTCCGGACGTTTCTGTACTACGGTTTCAATCGAGACGAGACGAACCGCAAAGTGTTCGACGGTGTCATGGCGCACGTGGCCGGGGCCGGCCGGGGCAGTTTCAACCACCGCTTCGCCCAGCCGTCGCGCGATGCGCATCCGTACCTGAATTTCTTTTACCCGACCGACATCTTCCCGTTCACCGATGCGCCGGAGACGGACCCGCAAACCGGGTTGACCGACGGATTGTTGACGCACGCGACCCCGTCCGAGCTCCTGCCGAAGGTGTTTTATACGAACTCGGAATACGAGTACTGGGGACGGGCGGCTTCACTCATCCACACGACGATCGACGGTCGGTCCGACGTCCCGCTGATGGACAACGTCCGCATTTATCTGCTCGCTGCCGGCCAGCATGGGCCTGCGGCGTTTCCGCCCACACAAACGATCGGGCAGCAGCGCAATAACCCGCTCGACTACCGATGGGCGATGAAGGCACTCCTGGTCGCCATGGATCGCTGGGAAGCCGATGGCACGCCGCCGCCGCCGAGCCGCTATCCGCACATCGCCGACGGCACCCTCGTCACGCCGGACCGGCTCGCATTTCCCAGAGTGCCGGGCGTCACCACCTCCACTGCCGTACACAAAGCATATCGAGCCGACTACGGCCCGCGCTTCCGCACCGAAGGGGTGGTGACGCTCGAGCCGCCGCGCATCGGGGCCCCGTTTCCGATCCTCGTGCCCCAGGTGGACGCCGACGGCAACGGGAGTGGGGGCATCCGGATGCCCGAGCTCGCGGTGCCGCTCGCGACCTACACCGGATGGAATCTGTTCAACGAGCGGTCCGGACCCGTCGATGTGCTCTCGAGCATGCAGGGCTCCTACCTGCCGTTTGTGCGGACCGGAGCCGACCGAAAGCGCACGACCGATCCGCGGCCATCGATCCAGGAGCGCTATCGCGACAAGGATCAGTACCTGGCGCGAGTCTCGGCCGCGGCGAACCAGCTGATAGGGGAGCGTTATCTCTTGAAGGAGGATCTCGCCGCGATCATGCGTGATGCGGCGCGCCACTGGGACTACCTGATGCAGCCGTCGCTCACCACGTCCCAGCGATACTGAACGCTCTTCAATCGGGCCGCTGACAGCACGGCCGCGACGACGGATCAGGCGGCCGTCACGGTAGAGAAGATCCGGCGAGTCGCGCGGATCGCCGAAAGTCCTGCAGCTGAAGCACTACGCAGGTCGCGGGTCATGCGGCCGGCTACGGCCCGGTCTGTTCGCGACCCGTTCGTTGTAGACAATTGGAGACGAACCGCGGCCTGGAAAATCGTTTAACATGTGCCGGGACAGAGGGTTGGCCCGATGAAGTCAGCTCGCGTACTTTGGGTGTGCGGTGCGGCGATGTGGGCGACCGCGCTGGTGGCCATCGGCGTGGCTCAGCGCCCGGCGACCACTCGACCACCCGGCGCCGTGCGCGCCCCCGCGCCAGCGGCCGCGAGTCCGTCGACGACGCCGGCGAACGCGGCCGATCAGAATCCAGTCATCAAGCGATATTGCGTGGCGTGTCACAACGACAAGATGAAACCGGGTGGATTGTCGTTGGAGAAATTCGACGCGACACATGCGGCCGACGACGCGGAAGTAGCGGAGCGGATGATTCGGAAGCTGCAGGCCGGTTTGATGCCGCCGCCAGGCGTGCCGCGTCCGGTCCCGGAAGCGTACGCCGCGCTCATCAGTTCGCTCGAAACGACCATCGACACCGCTGCGACCAAGCCGAACCCCGGCTCACGTGTGTTCCAGCGCCTGAATCGCCCCGAGTACGCGCGCGCGATCCAGGATCTGCTCCTGCTCAAGGTGGACGCCGCTGCCTGGCTGCCGCTCGATCAGAAGAGCGCGAACTTCGACAACATCGCCGACTCACAGGCCTTGTCGCCGACGCTGCTCGAGGCGTATCTGAATGCAGCGGCGGCCATCAGCCGGATGGCGGTCGGCGATCGCACGGCGGCGACGGTTGACAGCACCTACACGAACGCCGGGTTCGTGTCGCAGCATCCGTGGGATCACGTCGAGGGGACCCCGTATGGGACGCGCGGCGGCGTGGTCGTCGACCACGTGTTTCCGGCCGATGCGGAGTACGTGTTCGAGGTCACGCTTCAGTCGGGCGCGAACGCCCGCTACCAGGACATCGACATCTCGATTGACGGCGAACGCGTCACGCTGCTCGAGTACGAGATGCAGCCGGCTGGCGGCGCCGACGGGCGCGGCGCGGTGCATCTCAGAACCGAGCCGGTGTTCGTTCGCGCCGGCCAGAAGTCGCTGGCGGCCGCCTTCGTGCGGCGCAGCGGCGGACCGTATGAGGATCTGATCCGGCCGCACGACTGGTCGTACGCGGGCGGCGGCTCCGGCGGACCGGGGATCACGACGCTGCCGCATTTGCGCGACCTGATCGTCAAAGGCCCGTACCGGACCACCGGCATCTCGGACACACCGAGCCGAGAGAAGATCTTCAGCTGCCGTCCGACGACGCCCGCCGAGGAACGGCCATGCGCCCGTCAGATCATCGCCCGGCTCGGGGGGGAGGCGTATCGGCGACCGCTCGCGCCGGACGAAGTCGATCGACTGCTGCCGTTTTACGACGACGGGACGAAACAGGGAGGATTCGAGGGCGGCGTGCGGACCGCGGTCGAGGCCATCCTCGCGAGCCCGCATTTCATCTTCCGTCTGGAACGCGAGCCGGCGGACGCACGTCACGGCGACGTGTACCGCGTGAGCAACGTGGATCTGGCGTCGCGGCTGTCGTTTTTCCTCTGGGGCGAGCCGCCCGACGAGGAGCTGTCGACGCTGGCGGCGCAGAACAAGTTGTCGGCGCCGGGGATGCTCGAGAAGCAGGCGAAGCGGATGCTCGCCGATCGGCGGGCCGAGGCGTTGAGCACGCGCTTCGCGGCACAGTGGCTGCGCCTGCAGGACATCGATAAGGTGCACCCCGACCCGAACTTCTATCCGAACTTCGACGAAAACCTGGCCGCGTCGATGCGGCGCGAGACCGAGCTGTTCTTCGACAGCCTCGTGCGCGAGGATCGCAACGTGCTCGATCTGTTTCGCGCCGACTACACGTTCGTCGACGAACGGCTGGCCAGGCATTACGGCATTCCCGGTGTGAGCGGCGATCAGTTCCGGCGCGTGCAGTATCCGGACGACACGCGCCGCGGCCTTCTCGGTCAGGGCAGCATCCTCGTGCAGACCTCGCTGGCCAACCGCACCTCGCCGGTGCTGCGCGGCAAATGGGTGATGGAAGTGCTGATGGGGACGCCGCCCCCGCCGCCGCCGCCCGACGTGCCGCCGCTCGACGACACCGGTGACGCCAAGGACGGCCGGATGTTGACGACGCGCGAGCGGATGGAGATCCACCGGAAGAATCCCTCGTGCAGTTCGTGCCACCGCTTCATGGATCCGATCGGACTGGCGCTCGACAACTTCGACGCAACCGGGAAATGGCGGGTGCGGGAGAATGGTCAGCCGCTCGACACGCGGGGCGATTTCTACGATGGGACGCCGGTCTCCTCGCCGCGCGAACTGCTCGCCGCGCTCATGAAACGGCCCGAGCCGCTGATCCGGACGTTCACGGAGAATCTGCTCGCCTACGGACTGGGGCGGCGCACCGAGTACTTCGACCAGCCGACGATTCGCGCGATCTCGAAGGCGGCCGCCACCGCCGATTACCGGATGTCGTCGTTTCTCCTGGGTGTGATCAAAAGCGATGCGTTTCAACTGAAGAGCTACCAGTCGACGGCTGTCAGCTCTCAGGAAGCCGTTCGGTGATGGCCCAGGCGGGTCGCGCGCCGCGACCCGCCGGCGGCCGCTAAAGGAGACGTTGAATGGACTTCATCACTGGCAAGCATCTGCCCCGCCGCACCTTCCTGCGCGGCGTGGGCGCAACAGTGGCGTTGCCCTTCCTGGACGCGATGATGCCGGCACGCGGCGCGTTCGGCAAGCCGCTCGAGGCGGCGACCAACGACCGGACGCGCCTGGTGTGCGTCGAGGAGGTCCACGGGCTGCCGGGCTGCAACAATTGGGGCGCGAGCAAGTTCCTCTTCGCGCCGGAGCAGACCGGCCGGGACTTCACGTTCGTGGCCGACAATCCGTTGAAGACGGTCGAGGCGTTTCGCGACTACATGACGATCGTCAGCAACACTGACGTCCACAACGCCGAGGCGCTGTCGCTGCCCGAAATCGGCGGCGATCACTTCCGCTCGAGCGCGGTGTTCTTGACCCAGTCGCATCCCAAGCAGACCAACGGCTCGGATGTGTGGGCCGGCACGTCGCTCGACCAGCTCTACGCGAAGCGATTCGGCCAGAGCACGCCGATGCCCTCGATGCAGTTCTGCATCGAGAACCTCGATCAGGCCGGCGGCTGCACGTACAACTATTCGTGCGCCTACACCGACACCATCAGCTGGGCGTCGCCCAACGAGCCGCTGCCGATGATCCGCGATCCGCGCGTCGCGTTTGACATCCTGTTCGGGGCCGGCACGTCTGCCGACGATCGCAAGGCGCGACAGATCACGCGCCGCAGCATCCTCGACTGGGTGACGGGCGAAGTCGAGCGCGTGCGCAAGCAGCTGGGCGCCGCCGACCGCGAGCGCCTCGAACGATATCTCGACAACGTCCGCGAGCTCGAGCGCCGCATCCAGACAGTCGAGGCGCGGAACATGAGCGGCGAAGCGCGCGAGCTGCCCGAGGCGCCGGCCGGCGTGCCGGACTCGTTCACCGAGCACATGCACTTGATGTTCGACATCGAGGTGCTGGCGCTGCAGACCGATATGACGCGCATCATTTCGTTCAAGACCGGCCGCGACGCGCAGAATCGCGTCTTTCCGGAATGCGAGTCGAAGCAGCCATTCCATCCGGCCTCGCACCACGGCAACCGCGAAGACCGGATCATGGAGTTCAACAAGATCTGCAAGTTCCGCGTCGGTCAGATGGCGTACTTCCTGGACAAGATGAAGAACACCATGGAGGGCGATCGGAGCCTGCTCGACCAGACGCTGATCCTCTGGGGCTCTCCGATGGCGGACGCCAACATCCACAACCATCGGCGCTGCCCGCTGGTGCT
>JBPYEE010000404.1:0-17411 GCA_051985095.1 Vicinamibacterales bacterium
CCCGAGGCGCGAGCCGAAGCGCCGCGGCCACCCGTTCCGCGCGCCGGAGCCGGGGTCGGCGCCGGCGGCGGCGGCGGCACCGCCGGCACGATCGCAATCTGTGGCGACACGCGGACCGACAGCGGCGGCACGACCAGCAGATCCGTCAGCTTCTCGCCGCCGAAAATGTCGCCTTCGTACCGGTACTGGACCGGCACCGTGTCGATGACTTCCTCGGTCCCTCCGAAGGTCAACGTGGCGGACAGGTAGAAGGGCGTCGGCCGGAGCGGCAGGCCAAACGGCGCGTCGGCGTCGAAGGTGTAGCGGCCCGCCTCACCGGCGCGATGCCAGTACGGTTCGGTGACGCGCGCCGTCGGGGGAATCGCCAGCGTCTGCTCGCACCGGGCCGCCTGATCTTTCTTGATCGGCGTTCCGATCGCACAGCTGGCGTCGCTCGTGAACCCCTCGAAATGGATCTCCTTCACCGCGACGTCGGCCGTCCCGTGCGACGCGGCGATCACCGACACTTTGACCGTTTGCCCCGGCACGACGATCCCGTCGTCGGCGAGCGCTTCGAGCGTGACCGAGTTGGCAAGGAGCGCCGCCTGCTGGAACTCGCGCTCCTTCTGTCGCAGGCGAAAATCGATGTCGAACTTCACCGCGGCGTCGACCGGCATCTCACGCAGTTCACGTCGCAGGACGCGGACCGCGAACAGACCGTCGAGGAGCGGCTTGACGGTGGCCTGATCGTTGATCGTGTCGAAGTCCTTCTGCGCCGCCTTGACGGCGGCCGTAATCGTGGTCAGGCCCTCGGAGAGGCTTTTCGGCGGCTTGGCCCCCACCAGTCTGAGGAGCCCCAGAATGCTCGTATCGATTCCCTCGAACAGCGACGTTTCATCTTTCGGCTGCCCGCTGAGCGTCGATTCCGCCAGCTGGTAGGCGGTCGTCGCGGGTCCGGGCAGCGACAGCAGCTGCGCCATCCCCTGGGACTTGTGCATGCTGCGCGCCTCGCTCCCGATCTCGGCGTAGGTCTTGCCCAGCAGCGGATCGTAGGTATCGAGACTGATGCGCGCGAGCGGACCCGACGGCAGCTGCTCGCCGGCGAGGCCGAATCCGGTGAGAAAGTACAACTTCTTCGGCTGCCACGGCCGCAGGCCGTTCTCGAGTTGATCAGGGAACTTGGCCGCATCGCCGGCCATCTTGAACGCATCGTGCGTGAGCACGGCCGACGCCTGGTGATGCTGCCCGCCGCCGCCGCCGGTCGGCATGAGCGCCGTGACGACATCGGGGCGAATCAGCCGCATCAGCCGTACGTAGTCAGCGGTGATCTCGTCGCGGCCCCACTTCTCGAACGTCTCCTCGAGACTGAACGAGAACCCGAAGTCCACCGCGCGCGTAAAGTATTGTTCCGCACCGTCGAATCGATGGAGCGCCTCGAGCTCCTTCGTTCGGAGGACGCCGAGGGCTTCGAAGAGCTCCGGCCCGATCTCGTCCTGGCCCCCGCTGCCGCGCGTGGCTGTCGCCACCGCCGTCCGATAGCCCCGGCCGCGGTTCAACATCACGAGGAGGCCGTTGTTTTCGTCATCCGGATGTGCTGTCGTCTGGAGCAGGACACCGGTGTTGCCGAGATGACGCAGCACGAGGCCGAGCCCGATGTGCCCGCCCTCCTCATCGATCGGCACGACGCGCAGCTGAGCGCGGGGGACTGAGATGAGGGCGGCGAGGAGAACGGCCGAGGCCAGCAACGCTCGATGCATCGCCCGATTCTACGGCTTTTGAACCAGCCCGGCGGCCATCGTTCCGCCGGGCCGGCGCGCGGTTCGGCCTTAGAAGCGCACTTTGAAGCCCAGCTGGAACTTGCGCTGTTCGTAGCCGACCGGGTTGGGAAACTGGTACGGATCGGTCGGAATCGGCGCGAGCGGATTGCCGAGCGCGTCGACGGCCACCGTCGTGTTGACCGAAGACAACTGCACGGTATTGAACACGTTCTTGACCTCCGCGATGATCTCGCCGCGCAGCGAGCCGCGAAGCGGGATCCACCGCGTGTAGCGCAGGTCGACGTTCTTCCGCCACGGGAGATACAGCGAATTGCGCCCGACAAAGAGCGGACGATCGCTCGCGACGCCGTCTCCATTCAGCTCGCCGTTCGCCAGGATGGTCAGCGGCAGTCCGCTGTTGACTTGAATCAACACCCCGAACTCGTTGCCGGTCAGCAGCTGCCGGACCACCGCGTTCGGCGAATGATTCTCCGTCACGTACACGATATTGCCGTTGATGCTGTGGCGGATGTCGAGCGGATTGGGGCCCAGGTCGCGGTTGAGGTTGGTCGGATCGGAGCGCCCCTGCTCGGACTGCACGGTCAGCTGCGTGAGGAGCGGCGTGTTGTCGACGCCTTTCCCGAGCGTGTACTGCACGTTGTATTCGAGGCCGTTGCCGAACCGCTTGGTCGTCCCGACGGTCAGCGACTTGAAGGTCGACGAGCCGATCGACTGCACTTCCTGGATGACGTTGAACCGCGGATCGAGTCGGGTCGCCGGGCTCACCGTCGAGCTGAAGATCGGCCGGCCATCGGCCAACGACCCAATCGGGTTGATCGGGTTGATGTTGGTCACCACCGGGAGGTCACTCCCCCTGGCGTACATCACGCCCACAAAGGCGGTCATGTTGCGCCCGAACCCGCGTTCGATCTGCGCGTTGCTCTGCCAGGTCCGGCCGATGGCGAAGTTGGGATCGACCGTCCACAGCGCGTTGGGCAGCACGGTCGGCCCGGCAGCCACTCCGTTGGGGAAGGCCGGCGCGCCAGGCGTCGCGCCGCTGGGGGCGGCGGCGCCGCTGAAATTGAAGGGGGACGCCATCGACGGCGCGGCCGAGAGCGCGATCGCCTGTTCGTAGCCGCCGAGGATCGGCTGGTCGTACATCACGCCGGTGCTCGCGCGCAGCACCGTCTGCGAATCGATTGCCCAGGCGACGCCGGCCCGCGGCCCGAAATTGTGCTTGTCGACGTTGAACTGTCGTGACGTCTGCAGCGGCGCGTCGGGAAGCCCGGCCGGCGGGTGGTAGAGGTCGTAGCGCACGCCGTACAGCAGCTTGACCGACGGGGCGATCTGCCAGTCGTCCTGCACGAAGCCGCTGAAGACGTTCGTCGTCATGTCAAACGACAGGTTGCCCGTGAGCTGCACCAACGAGGAGTAGCCGTAGGGACTCGCGCCGCTTTTGGCCGCGAGATACGACGCAAGCGTCGGGAACGTATACAGGAACTGCGGCGCGTTGGTGCGCGTGTCGTAAATGTGTTGCCAGTCGAAGCCGAATTTGTAGCTGTGGGCCGCCCGGATGTAGGTGAAGTTGTCGACGGTTTCGGTGATGTCCTGTTGGAAATCGAACCCGGCGCTGCCCTGTCCGGTGCCGACCAGCGGGCCGCCGAACGTGATGGCCGGACTCTGGATGCGGACGGCCGGCCCGGGACCCGAGTCGCTGTTGGCGACGGAACTCTGATGCCGGTGCGCGTACTGCACCCGCAGCTCGTTCAGCGTGTTCGCGCCGATCGACGAGACCAGCTGACCGGCGGTCGAGTCCATCGCGTCGAGGAAGTTGGTCTGCGTGTCGAGCGTGCTGGTGCCGGCGCCGCTGTTGTACGGCGCGTCGTTGTGAAAGCGCATCCAGCGCACCGTCAGGCGATTGTTGCCATCGATCTGATAGTCGCTCTTGCCGATGAAGAACTTCGCCGTCTGGATGTTCGGCGCCGCCGCGGGCTGCGGCTTGTCGCCAACCGCTGCGACCAGCACCGGGCTGACCGAGATCAGGCTCGTCGACGAGAGATCGCGGCGCGTCTGCTCCCAGCCGCCGTAAAAGAAGAGCTTGTTTCTCATGACCGGGCCCCCGAAATCGCCGGTCCCGCTGTCGGTGTGCGTATCGGGCTTCTGCGATTCCGGTGCCGTGATGGGCGGACAGTTGGCGGCGATCGTCGCGCAGCCGAAAAAGAAGGGAAACGCGCTGAACGGTTTGCGCCGGAAGAGATAACTTCCCTCGCCGCGGAAGGTGTTCGTACCCGACGGCGTCACGGCGTTGTAGACCATTCCCATCGTCTGGCCGAACTCGGGCGCGAACCCGGTCGTGACGACCTTGACTTCCTGGATCATCACTTCCGACATCGGCAGGAGCCGCAGCCCGGCGCGGTCCTTCTCGGTATTCGTGTTGCCGTCCACCTGGTAGTTGATGCGCATCGCGGCGCCGTTGGCCGCCAGATGCGGCACGCCGAACTCGACATTCTCGTAGCCCGTCACGCCCGGCTGCACCAGACCAAAGTTGTACGGATTGCGCGCGACGAGCGGCAGGTTGTGGACCTCGACGTCGCTCATCGTGTGCCCGATGTCGATCCGGGAGGGCTCGAGCGCTGCGAGGTCGCTGCCGCTGACGGTGACCGTCTCGCTGACCGCCCCCACGGTCAGCGTTGCGTTCACGACGGCGACTTCACCGACCGACACCGGGACGTCGGTCTGCTCGAACCGCTTGAACCCGGGCAGTTCGACGACGACGCGGTACGTGCCGATGGGGAGGAGCGGGACTCGGAACAGCCCTTTTTCGTTGGTGACGGCGCTGCGCTCAACGCCCGTCCCGGTATTGGTGACGGTAATCGTGACGCCCGGCAGCACACCGCCGGACGAATCGGAAATCGTGCCTTCGATTGCGCCGTTCGCGGCCTGCGACTGCGCGCGGGCGGAGACGCTGACCATCAGGCACACGAGGAGAGACAAAAGTGTCCGCATGCCGCGCAGTATACCGACAATTGGTGACAGGTCAGCGGTGGAAGCCGAAGACTTCGTCGGCCGGATCCAACTCGCCGGAGTACTGCCGCAGAATGATCCGACTCGCCAGATATGCGCCGGTGACGCTGTGGCTCGAATCTCCGAATGCGAACAGATGGAACGGATAGTTCCGGTGCGCGCCGATGTAGGGGAGACCCTCGGCCGTGCGCGCGTAATCGACCGACCATCCGTACGCGGGCTGAATGCCCGACACGTCCGGATACAGCGTCGACAGTTCGTACATCAGTTGCCCGGTGCGTTGCACGACGATGTGGGTGCGCTGCCGCGCCGGCGCCAGCGCCGAGTCCGCACCTGCGACGAGAACTCGATCGTCGTCCACCCATCTGATGATATGTGGCGGCGTTGCGGTATCACGCACTACCGCGCTGGCGCCGTCCTCTGTCGACTGGATCGAGCGGCGAACCTTCGCGGGAATGGACTCGGTCAACGCCAGAAAGCTCGTGTGAAACCAGAAGTGGCGCGCGAGCGCCTTGAACAGCGTGCCGGGGAGCCCCGTGGCAATCACCACCCGTTCCGCGCGAATCGGCCCGGCGGCCGTGAACACGTCGATCGTCTTGCGAGTGAACTTGATATGGCGGACCGGCGACTTCTCGAAGATCCGCGCGCCGCGATCGGCGGCCGCTGCCGCCACGCCGAGACAGACACGATAGGGATCGAGGGTGGCGCCGCCCCGGGCGCGCAAGCCAGCCGGCGCGTCGAGCGACAACTCGCGTCTGATCGCGCGGGCCGTCAACGCCGGCGTCTCGAAACCGGCCGCCACGCGCGCCTTTTGATCGCGCTTCAGGCGGGCGATTTGATCGGGGGTGCTCGCGACGGTGGCCGAGCCGCCTTCGGCGAGGTGGCCCCTCACGTCGAGCCGCCTCAACAGTGCCGTGAAATCGAGCGCGGCGCGCCGCCAGGCCTGCCAGGCCCGTCGCGCGGCGCGAAGCCCCATCGCCTGCTCGAGATCCGCGAAGGACACGCCGGGATCCTCGGCAATCCACCCCGAGGCGTGGGCCGTCGCGCCACGGCCGATCCGATGGGCTTCGAGCAAGACGACTTTGATGCCGGCCGCCGACAACGCGTAGGCGGTGAGGCATCCCGTCAGACCTCCGCCGACGACCACGGCGCCGGTCCGCATGGGGGCCCGGTGGACGGGATAGGACGGGAGGCGGGCGGCGGGAAATCCGTCCAGCCAGGGCGAGCGTCCGTATTTCGTCACGTGCAGATTGTAGTACGCCTCATCGACGGTGCGACGCGAGGGGGCCGCGTTCCTGCCGCAGGAGCGCCTGCTTCCGGGCGGCGCCCCACCGGTAGCCACCGATCCTCTGATCCGATCGGACGACGCGGTGGCAGGGGATCGCCAGGGCCACCGGGTTCGTCGCGCACGCGCGCGCAACCGCACGCGCGGCCGATGGTCGGCCGACTGCCCGGGCGACGTCTCCGTAGGTCCGGGTTTCGCCGTACGGAATCGCGGCGAGCGCATTCCAGACCTGCCATTGAAACGCGGTCGCCTGAATGTCGAGCGGCAGGTCGAGGTTCCGCCGGGCGCCGTTCAGGTGGGCGACGATGGCGGTCGTCCACGTCGACAACGGTCCGGCGTCCTGGCTGATGACGGCCGCCGGGTATTCGGCCCGCAGCTGGGAGACGAGATCGGCGTCGGCCGCGCCCATCGCAATCGAACAGATGCCTCGGGGCGTCGCCGCAACCAGCAGCCGGCCGAGCCGGCACGCCACGATTGTGTAGCGAATCTCCATTCCGACTCCGCCCCGGCGATAGGTGGTCGGCGCCATGCCCAGCTTCGGCACCGCACGTTCGTAGAACCGGCTGCTCGATCCGTAACCGGCGTTGAACATGGCGGCGGTGATGTCCCCGCCGCGCCGCAACATGCGCTTGACCTTGCGGAGGCGCATCGCGTCGGCGTACTCGCGCGGCGTGACGCCAACGAGCCGCTTGAAATTTCGCTGCAGGTGATAGGGACTCCCGCCGATGCGCTGCGCGAGCGCGGCGAGCGATGGATGCCCGTCGACGTTAGCGAGGTACACGCAGGCGCGGCGGATCTTGTCGACCCAGGGATCCGCGGGCGCCTCATCCGGGTGGCACCGGCGACACGCGCGGTAGCCGGCGCGGCGCGCGGCGTCGGTGTTGTCGAAGAACTCGACATGAGCCCGGCTGGGCCGCCGGCTCGCGCATGACGGCCGGCAGTACACGCCCGTCGTCGAGACGGCGTAGACGAAGGTGCCATCGGCCGCGCGATCGTGCGCAACGACCGCTTGCCACCTTGAATCATCCGGAAGCCGCGAGGTCATCGTCATCATGCGTCCAGTGTGGCGCACCGGGCACGCGCGGCGCTATCCGATCCTTGCGGCCAAACGCCGCGGGGTTGGGACGCCGTGCTTTTCGGCGCTCCGCTTGGTACGATGCCCCAATGAAGATCGCGATCGTGGGCGCCGGCGGTGTTGGCGGCTACTTTGGCGCCCGGCTGGCCGCAGCCGGCGCAGAGGTCCACTTTCTGGCGCGCGGCGCGCATCTGGCCGCGTTGCGGTCGCGCGGCCTGCGCATCGAAAGCCCGAAGGGTGACCTGGAGCTGCCGCAGGTCCACGCAACCGACGACCCCGCCTCGATCGGCCCCTGCGACGCAGTCCTGTTTACGGTGAAACTGTACGATGCCGCGGCGGCGACCGCCCTGCTGCCGCCGCTCATCGGGCCAGACACCGCCGTCGTGCCATTCCAAAACGGGGTGGAGGGGGTGTCGATCGTCTCGAAGGCGATCGGGCCGGCGCACACCGCGGGGGGCACGGCCTACGTCACGGCGGTGATCGCCGAGCCCGGCGTGATTCGCCATACGGTCATGGATTCGCTGATCTTCGGCGAGATCGACGGCCGACCTTCCTCCCGGCTCCAGCGGCTGCTCGAGGCGTGTCAGCACACTGGTTTCCGGGCGGTGCTGAGCGACCAGATCACCGTCGAAATCTGGACGAAGTTCGTTCGCCTGTCGGTCTTCAGCGGGATGACCGCCGTGACCCGCAGCGCAATCGGGACGATCATCGGGGATCCCGATCTGTTCGCCATGTTGAAGGAGGCGCTGCGCGAAGCCCACGCGGTGGCGCAGGCGCACCGGATCGCCGTCCCGCCGACACTGGTGACCGACGTCGACCGGGCGTACGGGGGCATGTCACCCGAGGCCAAGTCGTCGATGCTGCACGATCTCGAGCGGGGGCGGCGCCTCGAGCTTCCCTGGCTGAGCGGCGCGGTCGTACGGCTCGGTGAACAGGTCGGCGTCGCCACCCCGACCCATCGCTTCATCGCCACCGTGCTCAAGCCGTACGTCAACGGGCGCCGCGAGGACGCGCGACCGGGCGCGGTGGCCGCGCTCGGCGCGTGACCGGCGCGGTGCGCACCGCGCGCGTTTATTGCGTTTCGGTCCGCTGCATCGACGCCATCATCTTCGCGATCACGTCGTTCAGCGCGCGATCGCTCTTGATCCATCGAAACACGGCCACGATGTCATCGTCCCAGTCGATGTAGATGATGTTCGATCCGTTGCCGACGAAACGGACGGCGGTTTCCGGCGCCGCCGGCAGCGGCTTGCGGCCGGTGTTGAGATACCAGTTGGCATAGCCGTAGGTCTTGTTGTCGGCGCCCGGCGTGCGCGCCATCGCGATCCATTTCTCCGACACAATCGGCTTGTCGCGCCACTTGCCGTTGCGGAGGAACAAGTACCCGAAGCGCGCCATGTCGTACGAGTTGATGAACATCCCGCCGCCCCAGTGGCCGCCGCCGCTCACCGACTGCACCCGCTGACCGTCGACCTCGACCCACGAATTCTCGTATCCGTACCACCGCCACGTGGACGAGGCGCCGATCGGTTCCATCACGTACTCGTTCAGGACCTGCGGGAGGGGCCGGCGCCACACCTGCAGGGCCGCAAGCGCCATGACGTTCACGCGGACGTCGTTGTACTTGAAATGCGCGCCCGGCTCGTACATCGGGCGATGCGGCCAGTCCTCGGGACGCTCGCCAACCGGACGATCCGCCCAGTCCGGCTTGCCCCAGAGCGTGCCTTCCCAATCGCTGGTCTGTCGCAGCAGGTGGTCCCACTTGATCTTCCGGTTGTGCTCCGACTCGAACAGGTCGACGTGCGGCGGCATGTACTCCCGCACGTAATCGCTGACGTCGTGAATCAGGCCACGCTGCCAGGCCAGTCCGACGACGGTCGTCAGGAACGTCTTCGTGACACTGTTGGTGATGTCGACCCGCGAGGGATCCCCCCACTCGGCGACGATGTACCCGTGGCGCGTGATGAGACCACTGGCGCCGCCGCGATCCTTGATCGGACCGACCAGGGTATCGAACGGCTCCTTGCCGAAGCTGTTCTTCAGAAAGAGCGTCATATCCTTCGGTCCCTGGGTCTCTGACGCGAGCGCCAGCTGCACCGCCTCGTTGACGAGCGCCGAATTCATCCCGACATCCTCGGCCTTCTTGTGGTCCCAGCCGAATCGGTCCGGGAAGTAGGCCGACGTCGCCGACGGGGCACGCTGCGCAAGGGCCGGCGATGCAATCCGGCTCTGCCCCGCCAGCAGCGACCCGGTCGCGACGACAAAAACCAGCGCGAGAGCTCTTTTCATGAAGTGCAGTATAGTGCGGAACAATGGTGGGTCCGCTCGTTTTGGCGCTGACGCTGGCGGCCGACCCGGTCACGCTCGACCAGTTGCTGACACGCGCCGCGTGGTACCTCGACTACTTCATCGACCGCTTCGAGAACGTCGTGGCCCAGGAGGACTACATGCAGGACTCCTCGGTGCAGCTCCCGACAGTGCTCCCCTTCTCGGCCCGTGGGGGACTCGTCACGGCGCCGCCGGGTGCCGGCGATATTGCGCGGGCGCGCCACCGCGACCTGCGCTCTGATTTTCTGCTGGTCAAGTCCCCCGAAACGCTTGCCCTCATCCCGTTCCGCGACGTGATCGAAGTCGACGGCGTCCCGGTGCGCGATCGGGAAGAGCGCCTCGCGAAGCTGTTCCTGAATCCGACGAAAGACGTGCTCGAACACGGCCGCGCGATCGCAGATGAAGGGGCCCGGTACAACATCGGCAGCATCCGCACGACGCTCGGGAACCCGATGCTCGGCATTTCGGTGCTGCAGCTCACCTATCAGCCGCGGTTCAAGTTCACACTGGGACACGAAGATCGCAGCCAGGGACCGAACGTGTGGACGATCGACTATCAGGAGGTGTCCTCGCCGGCGATGGTGCGCGGCGAAGCCGGGCGCGATCTGTTCGCGCATGGCCGCCTCTGGATCGACGGCACCTCGGGGCGCGTCCTGAAGACCGAACTGCAGGTCGAACAGCCGTCGGTCCGGGCCAAGGTCACGACCAGCTTCCGGATCGACGATCGATTCGACATCGGGGTGCCGCATGAAATGCGCGAGGTGTATACCCTCGCGAGCGGCAACAGCATCAAGACCATCGCCTCCTACGGGCGATTCCGCCGCTTTGACGTGACCGCCGACGAGGACATCCAGCTGCCCACGCGGAGCGTCGCCGATCCGCTGACCGGCATGACCTTTGTCGAGCTGCCGCCCGGCCGCTTCACGATGGGCAGCGCGTCGGGCGAACCCCGGCGCGGGGCGGACGAAACGCTCCACGATGTGGAGATCACCAAGCCGTTTTTCCTCAGTCGATTCGAAACCACGCAGCAGGAATGGCGCGCCATCATGGGCGCGGCGCCCAGCCATTTCAGCGACTGCGGACCGCGGTGTCCGGTCGAGAACGTCTCCTACCTTGACGTGCAGCAGTTTCTGGCCGCGCTGAACAGCCGCGCGGGCGCGGCCACCGGCGACCTCCGCCTGAGCTACCGGCTGCCGACGGAAGCCGAGTGGGAGTACGCGTGCCGCGCCGGCACGACCGGCGCCTATTCGACCGGTGAAACGCTGACCACGGCGCAAGCCAACTACAAGAGCAGGGGGCCGACGCCTGTTGGATCGTTCGGCCTGAATCCGTGGGGGCTCGCCGACATGCACGGGAACGTGTGGGAATGGACCGCCGACTGGTACGCGCCGTATCCGGAAACCCCGGCGGCCAACATCGACCCGCGCGGCGCCTCCTCGGGCGACAAGCGCGTCATCCGCGGCGGCAGCTGGTTCTTCGACGCCGACAGCGCCCGCTGCGCCCTGCGCTACACCCACCGTCCGCAGGATAAAGGCTTCAGCCTCGGCTTCAGGGTTGCGGCGGATCGGGTGCGATGAAGGCGTACTGCAGCTGATCGGTCAGCCGTCCATCCTTGATCGCACTTTTCCGGAGGCGCGCTTCGAGGACGTACCCGGCCTTCTCGAGCACCCGACACGACGCGGCATTCCAGGCAAACGGCACCGCATACACGCGGGTCAGTCCGTGGGTCTGCATCGCATGGGGGGTCACCACTCGAAGCGCCTCGGTGACGATTCCGCGGCCCCAGAACGCTTCGCCGAGCCAGTAGCCAATCTCGGCCGACACGCGCTCGACATCGGGGTGCAGCACGTAGCCGATGCCGCCGGCCGCCTCGCCGTCGACGGCGATCGCGAACGAGGTCTCCGGTCGGCGATCGATTGTCGACCGAATGTAGTCGCGTCCATGGTGCGGCAGGTACGGATGGGGAAACGCATCGCGCAGGTTCTGCCAGATCTGGCGGTTGTTGGCGTGGCGGACGAGCGAGTCGACATCCGAGGGGCGCCAGGATCGGACCTCGCACCGCAACCCGCGTGTCGCGCACCCGTCGAGCGTGATTCGCATCGTCAGCCCTCAGCGTGGGGCGCCCGATCCCGACCCCAACGGGCTCCCCGCCCCGTCTGCATTGTCACACGACGTAGCGTTCGCCGGCAGCGGGACCGCCGGTGAAGCGGTCGGGCGCAAACGGCGAGACGTCGAACCGCGGGTCGCGACCCGCGACCAGATCGGCGAGGATGCGGCCGGCCGCGGGCGAATGCTGGAACCCGTGCCCGCTGAACCCGGCGATCGTAAAAAATCCGGCCACCTCGCGGGCCGGGCCGATGATCGGGTTGTGATCCGGGGTCATCTCGTACAACCCGGCCCACGCCCGTGCGATCGCCGCGTCGGCCAGAGCCGGCACGCGCCGGACCGCGACCTCAATCACCTTCGGGAGGAAATCCCATTGCACGGTCGTGTCAAAGCTCGGCGCCGCGTCGGCTTCCCCCATGCCGAACAGCAGCCCGGCGCCCTCGCGATGGCAGTAGAAGGTCGTCTCGAAGTCGATCACCATGATGTGGGACGACGGCCACGGCGGCATCGGCGGCGGTCGGCGGTCGGGTGCCCCGGCGATGAAAATATGGCGCCGGAACGGGTCGACTGGCACATCGACGCCCGCCAGGCGTCCGACCCGCCGCGCCTGCGGACCGGCGGCATTGATCACAATCGGCGTCTCGATGACGCCCCGGCTCGTGTCGACCGCCCGGACCCGGCCCGATTCGACGCGGATGCCGATCGCGTCGGTGGCACGTTCGATCGTCGCGCCACGGGCCTGTGCGCCGCGCGCGAATCCCATCGTCACGCCATTCGGATCCGCAATGCCGTCGCGCGCGCAGAAGGTGGCGGCCAGCACACCGGTGACGTCGACACCCGGCGCGAGTGACCCCGCCGCCTCGCGGTCGAGCCAGTCCACCGCCACACCGAGGCGGCGCTGCAGCGCGACGTTCCGCCGAAACTCCTCGACGCTCTGCGGCGAGGAGAGGAGGAAGAGGTAGCCGTCCTGATGAAAGTCCACCGCCTGGCCCACCTCGTCGGCGAACTGCTCGATCATCCGGATCGACTCGAGAGACAGTCTGATGTTGGCTTCGTGCGAGAACTGGTGGCGCACGCCGCCGGCGTTGCGCCCCGTCGATCCGGCACCGAGGAAGGGCTCCCGTTCGACGAGGACCAGATCGGTGATCCCGCGCCCCGTCAGGTGATACGCGACGCTGGCGCCCATGCACCCGCCCCCCACGACGACGACGTCCGCGGTGCGCTTCATCCGCGCTCAGCCGTCGCGGTCCGGGCGTCGGTCGCGGCGCCTACCGTCTGGCGGCGGCGCGTTCGACCTGCTCCATGACCCGGAGCAGATTCCCGCCGAGGATCTTCTCGGCATCCTGCTCCGAGTAACCCTTCTTGAGCAGTGCGTCGGTGATCTTCGGCAGCTGCGACGCGTCCTCCATGCCGATCGGCATCGTGGCGCCGTCGAAGTCGGATCCGAGCCCGACGTGATCGACGCCGGCGACCTTCACGGCGTGATCGATATGCTCGATGATCTTGTCCCACGTGACCTTCGGCAGCTCGCCCCTGTCCATCGCCTGCCGATTGATGCGGGCCTCCTCGAGGGTCGCGCATGCTTCGTTGCCGCCGCATTTCTTCGACATGGCCGTGAGCGCGGTGACGACGTCGCCGGACTTCTTCTCGGCCGCGACGCGGTACTCCTCGCTGAGGAAGCTGACTTCGTAGTTGATCTGCACGACGCCGCCGTTTTTGGCCAGGGCGCGCAGCATGTCGTCGGTCATGTTCCGCGCGTGGTGCGAGATCGCGCGGCACGACGAGTGGGACGCGATGACCGGCGCGCTGGTCGTTTCGAGCGCGTCGTAAAACGTCTTGTCCGCCACGTGCGAGATGTCGACCATGACGCCGAGGCGGTTCAGCTCGCGCACGACGTCCTTGCCAAACGGCGTGAGCCCGTTGTGCGCCGGCTTGTCGGTGGAGGAATCGGCCCAGTTGTTGTTCTTGAAGTGCGTCAGCGTCAGGTAGCGCACGCCGAGCGCCGCGTACAGGCGCAGCAGCCCGAGATCGTCGTCGATCATGTGGCCGCCTTCCATCCCCATGAGCGCCGCGATCTTGTGCTGCGCCGCCGCGGTCCGGATGTCGGCGGCCGTCGTGGCCAGCACCAGGTCGTTCGGATGAGTGCGCACCGCTTCGCGGACGCGGTCGATCAGGTCGAGCGCCCGCTTCACGGCCGGCGGACCGGTGACGTCGCTCGGAACCCAAATCGAAAAGAACAGCGCGTCCAGGCCCCCCTCGCGCATCCGCGGGATGTCGATGCTGCCGTCGGTGTGCCGCACGGCCAGGTCGAACCCTTTCTCGAACAGCATGCGTTGGGGCGTGTCGGCGTGCGTGTCGATGACGATCGCGCGATCGTGGAGCTGCCTGGCGCGCGGGGACAGCGCCGCGGAGGACGACTGGGCAACGAGGAGCGCCGGAGCGAACAACGAGCAGACGACAATACGCCACGCCATGCGCGCATCTTATCGCAGCCCTCTCGCCGCGTCGATGCGCCGCCGCGGGGGAGCCGGCGGGACGTCGCTACGCTTCCTCCCACCGGAACCGGTTGAGGGCGATCGCCGCAAACGCGGCCGCGAAGAGCAGCAGGATGAGCGTCGGCACCACCGCGCCGCCGATCCCGATCCCGCGCCACGTCATCGCGTCCAGCCCGTCGACGGCCCATCGAGCCGGGACGACGAGCGTGAGCTGCTGCAGCCAGGCGGGAAAGATGAACGTCGGCACCCAGGCGCCCCCCAGCATCACCATCATCAGCACGGCGAGCGTCGTGACGCCCCGAGCCGACGCCGGAGTCTTGCCGAGCGCGGCCACCAGCAGGCCGAAGGTCGCCGCCATCACCGAGCAGGCGACCGACACCGCGAAGAAGCCGGCGACACTGCCCGACACGCGCACGTGGAACACCACCATCGCGAACCCGAAGGAGACGAGCAGCGTCATCAGCGCAATGATCGTCCCGCTCGCCGTTTTGCCCGCAAGCAGCAGCCGCCGCGACACCGGTGCGCTGCGCAGCCGCTTCCAGAGACCGCGCTGGCGCTCGAGCAACACCTCGAGGCCCAGATTGGCGGCGGCAAAGAGCAGGAACTGGATCCCCATGCCCGCAAACGAGTGCGCATAGCCGTTGTACGCGACATTGGTTCCGGCCGTCATCGCCTCCTCGCGAACCGTGTACGGCAAGGAGAGCCCCGGCGCGCGGTTCTGGCCCGGGTCGGAATCGCGCGTCGTATAGAGCGCGAGCACGGACCGCAGCAGCTCGGTGAGAATCCGCTTCTGATCCCCGGGCATGGACGAACCGGCGATGTGTGGCAGCAGCTGCTCCAGGTACTGCCGGCCCTGGGCGCCGCCGAACATCTCCCTGCTGACCGCCTGCATCACATACTCGGTCAGGAGGCCGCGCACCATCGCCAACTCGACGCTGTGCGACGGGTCGAAGACGAGATCGAGCGCCGGTTTCTCGCCGTTGCCGAAGAACGCGCGGCCGGCGGCGTCACCGAACCCTTTCGGGATGACGACGGCGAGGCTGGTGCGGCCGCGCCGGACGGCGGCGCGCGCCTCCTCTTGGGTCGGCTTCGTCACCCGCAGGTTGCGATCATGGTCGAGCCCCGACACGATCCCGAGTGAAATCGGTGTCGCGTCCAGATCGATGACGGCCACCATGATCCGGGCCGGCTCCGTGTTGCTGCCCGGGCCGGAGAAGATCGAGCCGAAAAACGACGCGATTGCGATCGGCACGACGAAGCTCATGATGACGGCGCGGCGGTCGCTGAAGAACAGCTGCAGATCCTTGCGGACCATCGCGACAAACGCGGTGAACACCATCAGTCGCGCAGGCTCCTTCCGGTCAGCGACAAGAAGACCGCTTCGAGCGTCGCGGGCGGACCGCCGGCGGCGGCCGCGGCCCGTCCGGTGATTCCGTCGAGCGTATCGTTTGCAATCACCTGCCCACGATCGATGACGACGATCCGGTCGGCGAGGCGCTCGGCTTCCTCCATATAGTGCGTCGTATAGAGCAGCGCCTTGCCGCGCCGTTTCAGCGTTTCCAGGTTGTCAAAGATGGCATTCCGGCTCTGCGGATCGACGCCGACCGTCGGCTCGTCGAGGAGCAGGATGTCGGGGTCGTGCAGCAGACCGGCAGCCAGATTGAGCCGGCGTTTCATCCCTCCGCTGAAGGTCTTGACGCGATCGCGCGCGCGGTCGGCCAGCTCGACGAGCGACAGCGCCTCGTGCATGGCACGGTCCAGCGCCGCGCCGTGCAACCCGAACAGCGCCCCGAAGAACCGCAGGTTGTCGCGCGCCGTCAGCTCGTCATAGAGCGCGAGATCCTGCGGCACCAGGCCGACGCGCCGTTTGAGGGGATCGACGTCGCCGGTCAACCGGTGGCCGCCCACGAGCACGCTGCCGGCGTCCGGCGTGAGCAGCCCGCTGATGATCGACACCGTCGTCGTCTTGCCGGCGCCGTTTGGTCCGAGCAGGCCGACCAGCTGGCCCGGCTCGACGGCAAACGACACATCGTCCACCGCGACGAGCGCGCCGAAAGACTTGCGCAGGTGCTGCACGGTCAGCATGGCGATCGTCTCTGTTCGCCGCCCCGCCACATGGACACCTATTCGGTGCGGAGGGCTATCGACGGGTCGACGTGGGCAGCGCGCCAGGCAGGCACGAGATTGGCGAGGGCCGACACGCCCAGGACGACCACGGCGGCCGCCATCCAGGACAGAGGATCAGCCACGCCGACGCCGTAGAGAGCGCGCGCGACCAGCGCCGCCGCGATCCCCGCGAGGAGTACACCCAGGAGCAGCCCGGCGGCGGCGACGGCCAGCCCCTGTCGCATCACCAGCCCCAGCACCGCGGCGGGTCGGGCGCCAATCGCCATCCGGATCCCGATCTCGCGCGTGCGCCGCGCGACCGAATAGGCAATGACCCCGTACAGGCCGACGGCGGCGAGCAGCATCGCCATCGCGCCCACGCTCGACACGAGCCACGCGCTCGCGCGCGCGCCAAACAGGGTCGTGGCCACTTCGGCCTGCATCGTCTGGTTTTCGACAAACACCGCGTTCGGGTCGAGCGCGAGCAGCTCGCGGCGCATGTTGCGCAGCAGCGCGTCGGCATCGCCGGCGGTGCGCGCGATCACCGCGCTGTACGAGTTGGGCCGCTGGGTGCGCGCAATATGCAGGAACGGCGTGGGCGGCTCGCTGACCGTCAGCACTTTGTGGTCGGCCGCGACCCCGACGATCTCGAACGCCGGGCCGTCGGATCCCCGTGTCCGGAAGGTCCGGCCGACGGCGCTCTGCGACGGCCAGTAGCGCCGCGCGAACGCCTCGTTGACGACCGCCACGCGCGGCGTGTCGGGACGATCGGCATAGCTGAACCCGCGCCCTTCCACGATCGGCACGCCGATCGTCGTGAAGTACTCGGGTGAGACCGTGGTGACTTCGATCGTGTCGCCGTGCGCATCGGTGTGGTGTCGATCGGGAATCCAGATTTCCCACCGGTTGTAGTTCATGGAAAACGGCACGCGCGTCGCCAGCGCGACCGATTCCACGCCGGGCAGCGCGCCGATGCGCGCCATCGCCTGCTCGTAGAACTGGCGGCTGCGCGCCTCGGCATACCCCAGCATGCCGGTGTCCATCGAGACGACGGCGAGGCGCTCAATCGGAATCCCGACGTTGGTGCGGGATGCCGCAATCAGACTGCGCGTCAGCAGCGCGGCGACGACCAGCAGGGCGACGCTGATGCCAATCTGGCCGGCGACGAGGAGGTTCTGCAGCGTCACCGGTCGGCCGCCGACGTGCGCCGTGAGGGGTTCGCCCCGCAAATCCTCGACGAGGCTCGGCTTCGAGGC
>JBPYEE010000405.1:0-4021 GCA_051985095.1 Vicinamibacterales bacterium
TGCGCGAGATCGCGGCGGCCGTCGTCGCCGCTGGTCTCACCTGTGCGGGCACAAAGGGTCAATCCGCCAGTCGATTGCGCCCAGCGGCTCGCGGGGTTGAAACCAACCTGCGGGAGCCGTCGGCAATACACCCGTTCGCGGCAGGGGCTGACCTCCTCGACAACAGCATCGCGGCGAGAGCTCGACGAGTCGCGATCCGCTGCTGCGCCCGAGCCAACCGCACCAGCTCAACAGCGTCGCTACTCGATCATCTCTCGGTCGAAGTCAGTCAGATGCGGCGACTCCTTCCGTTTGCAGGTGGACGAGGCGTTCGGCCCGCAGTTCGGTTTTCGATCCCAGCTCGCAGAAGCGACACCTCCCGCGGCTCATGGAAAGAAATCCGCTGCAATCTATCAGTCCCGCGTCCCCGGTTACGAAGGACTGGTCTGCTCTTGCCGACGATCGCCACGGCAAATGGAACGAGACTGTCGCTGACCAACGCGGGCACGGCAGCACCGCGGCGACCAACACCAGGCGGACCGTGACGGTGACGACTGAAGTGCGCCTGTGTCTTGACGGGACGGGAGCAATTAGCGCCGACCCCATCGCGGGAACGCAGGTCCGATGAGCAATGGGAGCGTGTGATTGATGCGATGCTCCGATTGACGTCGGGGCGCAAGGTGCACCGACAAACCAATCACAAATGGCGCTCCCTGAGATTCTGCAAGGCGAGGGCTGATTCAGCGGCAGAACTATAACCGCTCTCTTATAAATGATCCGACACCTTCATTTTCGCGTCACGCGGAAGCGGCCGAGACCGAGCACCAGACCAATCGGGATTACCGCACAGGCTTGACTGCGTAGCCCATGTAAAGAATCTTCATATCGTCGCTTTCGACCAGCTTGAATTTTTGGCCCAGCTCCTTGAAGCCGATTTCGCCTTTGGCGCGTTTCCGCAGCAGGCCAATCATTTTTGGAATGCTTACGTTCGGCGAAGTGCCGCGAAACTCCTTGAACTCAAATCCCGCCTGCGCCAGCAATCCTGTTAATTCTTCCGGCCGTATAAACATTCGCCACTCGTGGAGGTGCGGCGGCATGAAGGCCGTGCTTTTCCATTCCTGCCAGATCTTGATGGCCACCAGTCTGCTGACGAAGGTGCGGTTGAGCGTATCGAAAAGGAATACCCCGCCAGGCTTCGTCACACGGTAGATTTCACCGATCACTTTTGGCAGGTCGCGAACGTGCTCCAGCACGTCGCAACAATACACGACCGGGAACATGCCGTCGGCAAACGGTGTGGACTCCCCGGTTCCCTGCTGGTACTCGATGGCCAATCCCGTGGATTGCGCATGTTTTCTCGCCGTGGCGAGCGAGGCTTCCGAGGGATCGATACCGGTCACCCGGAAGCCCATCGCAGCAAACTCTTCCGCGAGGATGCCGCCGCCGCAGCCTACATCGAGCGCTTGCGTGCCTCGATAGTCGAGTTTGAGCACCTCGTCGAGCAGTCTTCGGAAGTATCCGACGCGCACCGGATTCACTGACGATTTGAGGAGGTGTAGAACCCGGTTTTCGTCCCACCAGATATCGCCGTGTTCGTTGTACAGGGCGTTATCGATCTGCTGATAGACTTCATCGGAAGTAGGTCGCACCTGTTCTGCCTCTGTTCTGACGGGGATGATCTTGGTTCTGCCTGCGGAACGCTCTTACGATACAACACTGTCGCCGCCATGCGGCGCGCTCGATGCTTTCGTTGTACGGGCAACTCCGCCCGCCATCCTTCGGCCGCGGCTCTCGCAGTTCGGCCGCTGGCCGGATCGTTGCGTCGCCGCCGGCGCTGTCCTTGACGACGCTCCCGGTCACCGTTCATGTCCACTTCGGGATCTTGCGCGACGAAGTGTCTCCATCTGGTGGTGCAGTGGCAACACCCGTGGATCACCCTTTAGCGCGGCGGTGACCGGGTCACGCTCAACGATCCGCCGTCAGACTGTCATAGATGGCGGTCAGGTTAACGGGCGCCGCCATCAAGAACATCGCCTACGGTACAGCGGTGACGATCAGGAGGTGGGCCGCACTGGTGGGCGACTGCCGCACATCGATCCCATCGGTCATCAGGTCCGATCCCGTCGCTGTTCCGAGCACCCCGGTGTCCGCCGACCGCACCTGGTACGTAGTGGTCGCGGAGAGCCCGGTCGGCCGAATGGTGATCTGCCCGACCCCCTTGTCACACTGGAACGCGCTCAGCACCACGTCATGGCCGTTGCCTGTCGCCTCCTGCAGCACATCCCACGGCGGGCCCTGGTCGATTGCCGCTTGCGTCGTGAGGAGCGCTGCCGCCGCAAGGCCGAGCGTGACGCGGAAGCTCTTGTAAATGCCGATCTCGAGCCCGACGGCCGCGCGGTCGCCATCGGACAGATCGTCGGTCCTGAAACACAGGCCGAGTGACGCCAGCATTCGGCTCCGGAAGTACAGCGGCAGATCGGGCGAGTCGTGCAGCGGCTCACCGGCGTGATTGGTGACAAACGACAACAGATATGCCGGCGGGAATGCCGTGCTCAAGCCTTCGACGTTGTGACGGACGTGCACCGACGGCGCGGTGCGATCGTCCATCCACGCCACGTCGGTATAGCGCAGCAGGCCAAAGTCCAACCGATTCCCGCCTCCAGAGGCGTTTTCAATGAGCAGCGTGGGATAACGATCACGCAGCGCGGCCAGCACGCCGTAGAGCCCGCGCACGTGTGCGAAGTTGCCGTCGGTGGGACCGTGACCGTGTCCGGGGCGATCACAGTTGATCCACATGTTGTTGTCCCACTTCAAATAATCCGGCTGCACCTCGTCGATGAGCGCCGAGAGGCGGTCGAGCACCCATCGTTGCGCGGCCGCGCCGGCCAGGCAGATCTGCGCTGCATGGTCGGAACCGTACTGGCCGCCGACGGTTGCGAGCCACGGCTCGGCGACTCCGGCGACGCCCAGGACAGCGAGATTGACGCGCTCCGGTTCGACCCAGATGCCAAACTTCATGCCCAGGCTGTGTGCGTATGCGCGGAGGGGCGCCAGCCCGTTTGGAAAGCGCACCGGATCGACCTGCCAGGTGCCGAGTCCTGCGTCGAAGTCGAATGCATCCGACGCACCGGCATCGACGTACCACCCTGCGTCAATCACGAACAGCTCCACGCCGAGGGCGGCCGTGCGCTCCATCTCAGCACGCATCGATGCCTCGTCGATGTCCACCCCATAGGCGAACCAGGTGTTGTACGTCACCAGTGGGGCAAGGGAGGCCCCACCCCTGACGCCCTGGATCACATACGATCCGAGAGCCGCTGTTGCCTGCGCCAGCCCGCCCGGCACAACACCAAAAAGCGCATGGGGCCCGTCAATCGACCCGTTTGTCAGCGTCGCCTGCATCGACGGGAGACCCAGCGAGAGCGAGAGGCCGGTGCCCGATCGGCTCACGAGCAACTGCCACGAACCGGACCACATGAGCGCGCCGTAGAACTCGTCGTCTGTTCCGTCGATCGCGAACCAAGGCACCGTCTGCTCCGACGCGCGCCCGCTTGCGCCCAAGACGAGCTGATCGCCGACGGCGAGGGTGTTCTGCCGCAGTGTGAACGCGTTGTCGTGCGCGACGTCGGCGGTGTCGCCCTGGAGTCCGGTCAACCAATGCACGGTGCCGGCAGGCACCGTGAACTGAAACGCGTTGAGATTGGACACAGTCGCAAACGCTGGAGCGAGAGCGGTATAGGTCATCCACGATTCGACGGTCGGCGACCCGCTCGTGACCGCGAAATGTCGGGCGAACCGCAGACCGGCCGACGCAAGGTCAAACGTGGCCGTCAGCCGGACGCTCTGACCGGCTGTTTCAGTCGTCGTACCCCGAAGAATGAATCCCGCACGCCGACTCCCGAACGGCACAGACGTACCGTTGAGAGTGACCCAAGTATCCGGCAACAGCCCAACGGTCCACGGGCGGTTTGAGGGTGTCGTCAGTTGAAGGACTTGATAGTCACGCGACGCGTCCAAGCCCAAAATCAGTGTCATGCCACCC
>JBPYEE010000406.1:0-4416 GCA_051985095.1 Vicinamibacterales bacterium
CGACTCCAAGACCGCGATGGCGTCTGAGGCAGCCTTCAGCACCGAACGCGTCACCGGCTCCCGCGTCAGCTCGAGGGCGTAGTAGTGTCCGCTCCAGGCCGCCCCACCGAATGGAGCCCGCCATTCGAACCGGTCGTTCACACCCACGATGATCCATTCATTCCCAGCGGCTACGGGGTGCTTCGGTGATGGACGTGCCTCCACAATGGCCTGTTCTACGCCGCTGATGATGTTCAAGATGAACCAATCGCGAATGGCCGTTCGTCCATTGGATGTCGCAAAGGCCGATTCGGTGTCGAGCGACAGGTCGAGCTGCCGGTCGATCGCCGCATTCGCCAACAGGCGGGGAACGGCGATTAATCGACGAAGCGAGAGGTCAATGCGGGGGAGGTCATGCGCGTGCGCGAGGATCTGCAGACGGCCAAGATACGCATCCACTTCTCGTTGGCACGAGTGCGTAACTGCGTCAGATCGAACCGCGGTCGCCACCTCGCTCCAGAGGCGACGTCGCGCTGCCCTGAACCGGCCGAAGGGGGCAAATCGTATGTGCGCCGCGATCGGCGCCAGGAGGGATCGACCGGCGGCAGAGTCGCACCACGCGATGAAGGCGGCCCGGTCGATTCGCCGCGTGTAGTGAATCCCTGAGCGCGAATACCGTACCAGATCTTTCATAAACGTAATCGACTTTCGGCCAAACGGCGCACCATGAACGGTGCCGCGATTCCCGCATCTAGCGAATGTCGTACCGCACCGAGACGTTCGCGCGACTGGCAGCTGAATCGCGTTGAGCCGAGCGTGGTGCATCAGCCTGTGAAGCGAGTGCGACTGACACGCTGGAGTGCCACAGCGTGACAGGTCGCCCGGGTCAGGGGACCGCCGAGTGATTGACGATGTCTTTGCGGCGCGGCCGGAGGGCACCAAGATGAACACGGCGTCATCAAAGCCTCGGTGAACGACGGCGTGCCCTGTGGCGCGTGAACGCGCGAGTGTCGGGTTGCGTGCGAGGAAGCCTCTAGTCAGGCGAGCGCCACCGACGATGCAAAGACGACGACAGAACTGGCCGACCGATCTGTCGGTTCCTGCGTCGAACGAGCGGGCAGAGCTCTCGTCCCGGGACGGTGCGCGTCGATCGCCGTCTTCCTCTTTCAGGTTGTTGCGGGAAATCAGTTGCGACGAGTTGCGAGGGCATCGCGACCGGTGCCCTGACCGACAGGTCTGACAGAATCGACCGGGATGCGGGCGAAAATCGTCGTGCCACCGGCGAGTTTTGATGCGATCGAGATCACGCCACCCACCGCTCGAACCCGCTCACGCATGCTCACAAGCCCCAGGCCCCGCCCGAGCTGTTTGTCGTCGGGGGCAAATCCGACACCGGAATCGGAAACACTGAGACCGACTTCGCCGGGCATCCCGTGGAGCTTCACGACGAACCGTCGCACGCCGCTGTGTTTCACCGCATTGCGTAAGGCTTCCTGCAACACTCTAAAGAGGCAGAGGGAGATGTCGTACGACACCACAGGCAACACACCGTGAACTGAAAAATCGACCTGGATCTTTTGCTGGGCTGCAGCCTCCTTGCAATATCCACCCGCGGCCGTCACGAGGTCCAGGTATTCCAGTTTCGACGAGTGCAGTTCATGCGACATGGCATGGACATTGTGCGAAATCTCCATCGCCTGTCGGGACAGTTCGCGCAACTTCTCGCGAAAATCGCCGTCAACGCCGCGCTCGCCCTGTTTCAATTGCTCCATCTCAATGGTCAACACGGCGAGACGCTGACTGATATCGTCGTGCAGTTCACGCGCGATCCGGCGCCGTTCGTCCTCTTGTGCCTGCAGGAGCCGAGGTGTCAGCTGCCGTAATTCAGCGTGCGCGCGGAAGAGAGCTTCGGCTGCCGATTTCTTGTCGGTGACATCCTCAACCAGGCGAATGACCATCGGCGGCTCTCCGCCAGGTTGCTTGAGCAGAGACACCCGGACGGAGCCCCACCGTTCTACGCCATCCTTGCGTTGAAATCGACGTTCGAGCTGGTAACTGGAGCCCCGGCCGTGAGTCAGTTCGTTCAGAAGGCGACTCTCGAGTCGATACTCCGCCTGGTTCGCGTGACTGGAAAAATCACGCCATGTCATCTGGTGCAATTCATCTTCGGTGTACCCGGAAAGCAGACAGAACGCAGGGTTGACGTTGTGAACGTGACCGTCAATAGACTCAATGGCAACCCCCACTGTCGCCTGCTCGAAGAGCTGTCGGAATTGCCCCTCACTCGCCAGCGAGGCCAGTGTCGCCAGCTTGCGTTCGAGGACGAGCGCCGCGAGCGCAAGCATGGGCGCACAGATCATGATCCAGCTGACTTGGATGGCAATGGCGTGCTCGATGGAACCGGATTGAAGGAAGGCCCCTTCGCCGGCGTAGGTGGCCCAGGTCGAAATGCAGACCAGCGCGGTGAGGGAGAGGCAAGTGCCTGCCGGGCCAAATCGAACGACGATCCACAGCAACAACGGGATTGGTACGAGGTACACCGCTTGCTGCAAGTTGCCGCTGACATAGACGGCCCGATACACGAGGAACGTCAACGTTCCGAACACGATCGCCACAAGCGCACCCTGAACAGCTCGACGCGACGACACGTCGCGAAGCCAGGAACGACCGCGGGTCGCCGTTACCAGAATCGTCGGAACGAACGCGATGAGAGACGCCGTGTTGTTAATCCAGCCAGCGATCGACATCGCGACGATGCCGCCATACCAGTTGTGCGCGAGACGGGGAGCGCTCGACGAAAACCTAACGACCGGGTACATGGCCACCAGATTCATGACTCCGGGCACGGCGATTGAAACGGCGAGAAACGTGAAAACCGCTTTCAACGTGTCGAACGAAAAGACCGCCGGCCCAAACCGTTGGAGGAGCGTCGCGCACGCAGTCGCCTCGGCCGAGTTGAAAACCATTTGATACGCGAGCCACGGCAGGCTGGTGTGATAGGGACTCATGGCGGCGACATGCGCGAAAGAAGCTGCAAGCAGATAAGCCCACCAGCGTCGTTTCGGCCTCAGGGCGAGCGTTCCGACCAGCAATGCGTTCGAGGGCCAAATCAAAGACAGCCCCGACGTGGCAAAGCGAAGCCTCATGCTGATCGCAACCATGAGGTAGTACAGAATGCCGAGCGAAAGACACTCGGCGAACATCAACACCGAGCGGTAGAAGAGACGGTGGTCGGTTGCGCGCGACGCTCCCTCGGTCCACGCAAATCGGTCGAGCGTCGAAGGCGTCGTGGTTTCAAGCATAAGCGGTCGTCGGGTTGATTCTCCGGCCGCGCGATGAGTGGGTTATCGGCTCGTCCGACCGCAGAAAAAGTAACAGAGTCTGCCAAATGGGCACACTGGTAAAAATGATAGTGGCTGAGTCGTGCCGGGGTCGTCGGACGGGCCATTCAGAGCGAGGATGGTGCCGACGGCAATGAGCGCAGACGCTGTGCTTGGGAACGGCCGCCACCGCGCAATCGGGTGCGACCGGGCTTCGGACGAGGGCCCGCCGCGATGGGTCGGACGATTCGTGTAACAGAACCGTCACAGCTCCTGATGCCCCGGATCCCGGAATGTCGATCTGGTGCGGTGTTGGTTGACCGGCATCCGAGACCTTGATCGGCTGTACGCCGTTTGTCGGAAGCTGGTATGAGCCGCCGCCGCGGAAGCGATCAGCTTCCCTGAAGGCGACGTGACCTTTTTCAAGGACCCGAAGGGCCAATTCGACGAAGGCAGCTGTCGCGTTCCGGGCGTCATTCGCAGACCGGGCGTGATCAAGTGGGCCTATGTCACCGAGATGTCTGCGTCGATTGATTGCCCACGCCGCAGCGACATCTATGTTCATCCTGCCCACAACCTCAGGCGTGACCATTCGAGCAGGGGGTCGGCATCGACCAGTAAACCGCTACGAGCGTTGGCGCCGTGCTCGCCGCCCCATCGACCGCCTTCCTGACATGACTGGAAACATCCCATCGCCGCGCAGCTCTGGCTTGAGTGGTTCGACGACACCGAAGAAGTTCCCGCTCATGCACGCACCAGAGAACTACAACCTCTCGCAAGTGACGGCGCAGTCCAAGTCTGCATGCGTCACCCAAGCGTGTCACGGTCGGTCGACGTGTCAACAATTGCGTGTGCCAACCGGGCAGTCGCCTCATTTGATCGATATCGGGCCGTTGGTCGACAGCCAGGAGCCCTCTAACGGCGTTGGCGTGAATGGCGCTTCACGTGCGCTCGGTAATACACGAAGGGCACTGGCGCGTGCCCCAAAAAAATTCTGCTGGCTCGCGATTCGGCTGGCGCTGACCGGGTGACGTCTCGACCACTGGGCCGAAATCGCTCGCTGCCGAGTTGCTGTATAGTCGAGCTTCCTAGCCCTACACGCATCGAGTCGACACAG
>JBPYEE010000407.1:0-7183 GCA_051985095.1 Vicinamibacterales bacterium
CCTTCAGCGTTTTCACGTCGAAGGCGGCGAGCTTGCCGACGTTGCCATCGGTACCGGGCATTTCGAAGAAACGGCGATCCGCGCCGGTGCCGCCTGATCCGTCGGACGGATCGATGACGCGGCCCCGCATCTCCATGCACGATTGGCTCAGCGGAATGACGACGAGGCTCATCGGCGGGTAGTAGCTCATGGCCTGCCAGTTGTGGCCACCCTCCGTACTGGGGCACGACTGGACCCACTTGCCCGTTTCCTGCTCGATGATGTCGGCGCGATAGGTTGGCGTTCCCGTCTTCGGATCGATCGAATCGAACACGTTCTGGAACAACGTTTCCTTGTGGCCGACGTACTTGCCCGTCCGTCGATCCAGCTTCCAGAGAATCCCGGCTTTGCCGATCGTGAACACGTATTTCTGATCGCCGACGTCGATGAGGACGCGTTCGAATACCTCGTCGAGATCCAGCGACTCGCCCGGCGCGTGCTGGTAATGCCAGGCCAGCGTGCCGTCCCTGGGGCGGAGGGCGAGCGTCGAGCTCGTATACAACGCGCTGTCGAACGCCGAGGTGCCGCGGCTGGCACGCATCCACGGCTTGGCCTGCGCGGTGCCCCAGTAGGTGAGATCGAGATCGGGATCGTAGCTGCCGGCGATCCACGACTCGCCGCCCACCCGGAGGTTGTCCGGCAGCTTGCCCCAGCTCTCGGCGCCCGCCTGGCCGCTGCGCGCGATCGTGTTGAATTTCCAGAGCTGCTTGCCGGTGGCCGCGTCATAGCCGCTAATCCAGCAGCCGTCGTTGCCGTATCGATCGCACCCGACCAGGCCGTTGACGACCACGCCCTTAATCACGATCGGCCCGGCGGTGTTCGCGTAGCCCTTCGTGCGATCGGCGATCGGCGTGTCCCAGATCTTGTTGCCCGTCCGCGCGTCGAGCGCGACCAGCCGAGCATCGGTCGTCGCGACGTAGACCCTGTCACCGGCGAGCGCGATGTTGCGCATGGCGGCGATGCCGATCATCTGATTCGGGCCAACATGGTTCTCCCAGATCAGATCGCCGGTGCGGGCGTCGAGCGCCTGGACGATGTTCATCGTGTTGACGAGGTAGACGGTGCCGTTGTGGACGAGCGGCGAGGTTTCATTGCCCTGACCTTCGTTCATCGGTGACACCCACGCCAGCTCGAGCTCGCGCACGTTGTCCCGCGTCACTTGTGTCAGCGGACTGTGACTCCAGCCCTGATAATTGCGCCGCACCATCACCCAGTCGCCCGGGTCCGGGTTGCGGAGAAGCTCGTCGCTGACCGGGACGAAATTCTTCACTTCGCCCTGTACGGTCAGGCCGATCGCTCCCTCGCCGCGGCCGCCCGCGCCACCGCCGGGACCGCCGCGCCCGCCGCCGGGCGCCTGGCCGCGTCCTCCGCTGCCGCGCGCAACCGGCACGTCGGTCGCCGAGGCAGGCGCCGACGGCGCCCCGCCGGCTCGCGACGCGGCGGCCGGGCCGCTCGAGGACACAGACGCAATCTGAACGGCGGTCGCCGCCGTCAAGGGTTGCGGCCCGGGTGCGGCCCCGTTGGCCTGCAGGATGTACGCGGCGACCGACAGATACTGGTCGCTCGGAAGACTCGGTGCATCCGGCGGCATCGTCGCCTGGATGAACTCCACGAGATCGCGCGTCGTGCGGCTGCGCCACGTCGTCATGAAGTTCACCCCGGCGAGCTGTGGCGCCTCGTTGCGGCCTGCGAGATCGGGCATGTGGCAGCTCGCGCAGTTGGCGGCATACACGGATGCGCCGGCGGCGGCCTGCTCACGGGTGAAAACCGACGATGAACCCGGCGTCTGACCGGACGTCTGGCTGAAGCCGGATGCCCCGACCACCAGTCCCGCGCTCAGCGCCACCGCCGCCAACCGTGGCGTCATCGCTTGGTCTCCTCCGGCATCAGCCATCCCCACAGATTGCCCTCGGGTGCCTTTTCGCTGTGCAGCTGCACGTACAATCGCCCTTTCTGGAGATCGCTGATTTGGGCGGCCGTGAGATCCGCCGATCCGCTGATCGTGCCGCTCGCGTCCTTGGCGGCCAAGAGGTCGAACAGGACCGGTCCCCGAACGCCCGCGATCGGCCCCCGGTGAACCTGCGCGATCGTGGCGGGGGATCGCAATCCTTCGAAGGTGCCGTTCAGAGAGAGTTTAGTGCCGGTCAGCGTCGCCGTCACCACGCCCTTGCCGGCGATCGTCGCCTGCATCGAGACGTCGATCGGCACCGGTGCCAGTCGAGCCTTGAAGGTCTTGGCCGTTTGCGCCGTCGCCGGCACCAAAAACGCCGTGCTGCACGCCACGGCTGTACAGAACAGTCGCCTCCACATAGCGCGGCATTTTATGCGGGATCCGGGGTGGACGATTAGCTTTTGGGCGAGCCGAGCTTTGGAATCTCGGTCTGGGGCGAGTGGACCTCGTATAGACTGCCAGTGGCGTCCAGACTGTATTTCGCCACCGCATCGACGACGTCGTTACCGTACAGGTCGATCGTGCCGTCGGCTTCAGAATCGCCCGGCCGGTACTCGTCGGCACTCGCGGAACTGATAGGCGCGGCTTCTTGCGCGCGGAATCGAGCGTGGTGTGTGAACAATGAAATAACTGCGCACCAAAGCACGACGGCTACCACAGCACCTATCACCGCACGCACTGCAAAAGTCACCAAGTCACTCCACCGACTGGGGTTGCAACGGAAATGCCAGTGGCGTAGCAGTTGCAGGGCTAGTTAGCGTGGCATCCCTGCTCTCCGCGGCATGGCAGGCGCGCGTTGATCAGGTCGGGCGAGTTGTGACCCGAGCCTGGCGGGAGCACCCGGCCCTCGTTCGCGCGGTGTCCTGGGCTGTAACGGCCACCCTGCTTGCCGTCGTGGTGACCGGCGCCTGGTGGACGGCCCGACTGCAGCGGGGACTTCCGGACGACGCAGCGATTCAGCAGATCGGAAACATGCAGCAGTCGACGGCGGTGTTCGACGCCGACGACCATCTGGCGTTTACGATTTTCGAGGAGCAGCGGATCCCCGTCCCGCTCGACCAGATCTCACCGAATCTGGTGCGCGCAGTCATCGCGATCGAGGATCAGCGCTTTTACGCTCATCGCGGGTTCGATGTCCATCGGATCGTCGCGGCAGCGCTGGCGAATGTGCGCGAACGGCGCGTCGTGCAGGGCGGCAGCACGATCACGCAGCAGCTGGCCCGGCAGAGTTTCCTGAATCCGGACAAGACATTCCATCGAAAAATGGAGGAGCTCATTCTGGCCGCGAGAATCGAGCATCAGTTCTCGAAACAGCGGATCCTCGACCTGTATCTCAACAAGGTCTACTTTGGCGACGGGTTGTACGGCGCCGAGGCCGCGGCGCGCGGCTATTTCGGCAAGCACGCCTCTGAGCTGACCGTGTCGGAAGCGGCGCTGCTCGCGGGACTCGTCAAATCGCCGTCGATCTACGCACCGACGACCAACTTCAGGCGCGCCGTCGCACGGCGGAATGTCGTGTTGCAGGCGATGCTCGACACCCATGCGATCGATCGCGCCACATGGCAGACCGCCCGCGTGTCCAGAGTCACGCTGCACGATACCCTGCGCGCAGTCGAGCCACACGGTCAGTACTTCAAGGAGCAGGTGCGACGAGAGCTCGTCGACCGATTCGGATGGCAGCGTGTCTACGAGGGCGGGCTACGGGTGTTCACGACGATCGACATCCCGATGCAAACGGTGGCCGAGGAAGAGGTGACCGAGCAGATTCGCAGCATCGAAGATCGCCGGAAGCAGTACAAGCGCCTGGCCGACGGCGAGCCGCTGCAGGGGGCCCTCATTGCGATGGATCCCACGACGGGCCATGTGCGTGCGATGGTCGGTGGTCGCGACTTCGCGGAGAGCCGGTTTAATCGGGCCGTGCAGGCGCACCGGCAGCCCGGGTCCGCGTTCAAGCCCTTCGTGTATGCGGCAGCGCTCGAGCAGGGGTATACGCCCGTGAGCGTCATCAGCCACCTCAACGATCCCATCAACACGATTCAAGGGGCGTGGACGCCGGAGGACGAACATCTCACCGGCGACTCGATCACCATGCGCGCCGCGCTTCGCACCTCGAGTAATCGTGCAGCCGTGCAGATGTTGCAGCAGATCGGCATCCCTCGCGCCGTCAGCATCGCCAAGCGCCTTGGCGTCGGGGACGTACCGAGTGTGCCCTCGCTGGCGCTCGGGTCGGGTGAGGTGACGCTGGAGTCGATGACCGCGGCGTACGCGGCGTTCGGGAACCACGGTCTGGTACCGGCGCCCGTGCTCATTCGGCGAGTCGAAAATGCTGAAGGGCACGTGCTGTACGAGAGCCGCGCCTCGTCGACGGCAGCGGTCAGCGACATCACGGCGTTCCTGATGTCGTCCATGCTCGCCGACGTCGTCAATGCCGGCACCGGGGCCGGCGCTCGAAAGCTCGGCTTCATGCTGCCAGCGGCGGGGAAGACGGGCACGACCAACGACTTCAACGACGCCTGGTTTATCGGGTACACGCCGCACCTGGCAACGGGCGTGTGGGTCGGCTTCGACCAGCCGCACACGATCCTGCCGCGAGGCTTCGCTGCCGAGCTCGCCGTCCCGATCTGGGCGAGGTTCATGAAGACGGCCACGAAAGGCGACAAGCCCGACTGGTATTCGCCGCCGAGCGGCGTCACATCGGCGGTGGTGTGCCGCATATCGGGGAAGCTGGCGACCGACGGCTGCGACGACGCTGAGGTGCTCGACGGACACCATCATTCGATGGCCTACACCGAGTATTTCGCGCGCGGCACGGCGCCCACGGCCTACTGCGATGTCCATCGGGCGGGCAGCGTCGCCGGCAAGGTTGCGGCAGTCGAGACCAAGCCAGAGCCGGCACACGTTGAAGAGATGGCGGCGCCGGCGGCGCCAGAGGCCCCCCCGGCTCCCCCGACGGTCGGCCCGGCGGAGGCGGACGCCGCGACGCTCGCACAACCGGCACCGCACGACAAGAAGAAGCGCGGCTTCTGGTCCAAGCTGTTTGGTCGCGGCCGAGCCGCCGACCAGAAGAAAGACAAGACGAAAGAGACGGACAAGGAGAAGAAGCCCCCGGAGTAGCGTGATACGATTCGTCCCGGATGGCCTTTCGCGACATCGTCGGCCACCGGCGGAACTTCGATCTGCTCTCGCGCTCCGTCCACCGCGGCACGTTGCCGCCGAGCCTCATCTTCGCCGGATCAGCCTCTGAAAAACGTGCGGTTGCCATCGCCGTTGCGCAAGCCTTGAACTGTCAGGCGAGCGGTCTCAGCTCGCCATCGGCGCATCACGAGTCAGCCTCACCCGGGGACGCATGCGGAGCGTGCCCGGTGTGCGTGCGCATCGAGCGCGGGGTGCATCCCGACGTGCTCATCCTCGAACCCGGTGAAAACGGTTCGATCCGGATTGAACAGGTGCGCGACGTCATCGAACGTGCCGGCTATCGACCGTTTGAAGGCAGGCGACGAGTCGTCATCATTGATGACGCGGACGCGCTCGTCGACGCCGCGCAGAATGCGCTGCTGAAGACGCTCGAGGAGCCGCCGCCTTCGTCGGTGTTCATCCTGCTGACGGCGCGCCCTGACATGCTGCTGCCGACAGTGCGATCGCGGTGCATCCGCCTGTCATTCGCCGAGGGCACTGCGATCGAGAGCGATCCCGACGCCCGAGCCGTCGCGGGTCGGGTGCTGCTGCAGGTCGCGGCCAGCCGGGATCCGGTACGCCGGCTGGAGGCGGCCAGGGAGCTGCTCACCAACACGGGTGCCGGTGGCGCGACCGATCGCGAGCAGGTCGCCTCGCATCTGCGCGCCGTGGCATCGCTGCTCCGGGACATCGCGCTCATCACCGCGGCGGCTGACACGACCGCCCTGGCCGATGTTGACGCCGCAACCCTCGATCGGCTTGTCGCAACCTACCGCGGTGATCGCGTCATCGAGGCGTACACGGCTGTCGACCGTGCGCTCGATGCTCTGGACCGCAACGCCGGCGTGAAGGTCGTCGCAGACTGGGTGGCGCTGCACCTATGAGCGCGCCCGTCTCGACCCCGCTCGTCGCCGTGAAGCTGACGCGTGTCGGCCGCGCACATGCCTATCTCGCCAATAACGGCGGCGCAGCTCCGCCGAACGTTGGCGATCGCGTCGTCGTCAACACAGACGCCGGTCCGGCTCTCGGAACCGTCGTTCCGAATATCGCCGCCCTCGACGAAAAGCGGCGGCCGCCGGCGGAGTCGCCACAGCGGGTCGTCCGCATCGCGACGCGTGAAGATGTCCTCGCCCGGCTGCGGCATGAGCATCGCGAGCAGGAAGCGTTTCGGATCGGCGTGATGAAGATCCGCGAGCGCGGGCTCGGCATGAAGCTCACCCGCGTCGAACAGGCCTTCGACGGGTCGAAGCTCGTGTTCTATTTCACGGCGGACGCACGCGTCGACTTTCGCGAGCTGGTGCGGGAGCTGGCGGCGGAGTTTCGAACCCGCATCGAAATGCGCCAGATTGGCGTCCGCGACGAGGCCAAGATGATCGGCGGGTACGGCACGTGCGGCCGGCCGCTGTGCTGCACGACGTTCCTCAATGTGTTCGAGCCGGTCTCGATCAAGATGGCCAAGCAGCAGGACCTGAGCCTCAACCCGTCGAAGCTCTCGGGCCTGTGTGGCCGGCTCAAATGCTGCCTGCGCTATGAGCTGCCCAACGCAAAAGGCGTCCAGCACGGCGGCTGCGGCAGCGAGGGTGGCTGCGACAACCCCTCGGGGTGCGGGGCCGGCAGCTGCGGGTCGTGCCGCTGCCGGACTTAGAACTGGGAACGGCGAACTGAAGACTCTTCCGCGCATTGCCATCACGGCGGGCGATCCGGCAGGCATCGGACCGGAAATCGCGGCAAAGGCTGCCGCTGACGCGCGTGTCAAAGCCGTGTGCGACCCGATTCTGTACGCCACGCTGGACGGAACACCGATTCCGTCCGGCCGGGTGAGCGCGGAGGCCGGACGCGCGGCCTACGACGCCATTGTGCGGGCGGTCGCTGACGCGCAACGAGGACAGGTGAAGGCCATCGCGACCGCGCCGATCAGTAAGGAGGCGTTCCGATTGGCCGGGCTGCCCTGGGCCGGCCACACTGACCTGCTCGCGCACCTCACCGGCACGACGGACGTCGCCATGCTCTTCTACTCGG
>JBPYEE010000408.1:0-11116 GCA_051985095.1 Vicinamibacterales bacterium
TGCATCAGCGCCTGTGCGCGGCAGCAGACCCCGCCCGCACCGGCACAGGTCGCGACGGGCCAGATGCCGACGCCTGAGGGTACCGCCGGCACTACACCCGCGGCAACCGAGCCCACGCGAACCGAGAAGGATCTCCTCGGCGAGAAACCAATTCCAGCGGCGGCCTATTACGGCGTCCAGACGGCCCGCGCGTTGGAGAACTTTCCGATTTCCGGTATCTCCATCAACCACTACCCCGGCTTTGTCGAGGCCTGGGCCATCGTGAAGCTGGCTGCGGCCAGGGCGAACACCGAGGTCGGCGCCATGAAGCCGGACAAGCTGGCGGCGATCGAGAAGGCGACGCAGGCCGTACGCAACGGTCAGTACCACGACCAGTTCGTCGTTGATTGGTACCAGGGGGGTGCCGGCACGTCGACGAACATGAACGCCAACGAGGTGCTCGCCAATGTCGCGCTCGAGCTCACGGGCCATCCAAAGGGTGATTACGCGATCGTCGAGCCGCACGACGACCTGAACATGTCGCAGTCGACCAACGACTCCTATCCCACTGCGATCAAAGTGGCGATTCTCCTTCGCAACACCAAGCTGGTGGCGGAACTCGAGGCCCTCGCGGCGTCCTTCCGTGCAAAGGGCGACCAATACATCGACATCGTGAAGATGGGTCGCACGGAGCTGCAGGACGCGGTGCCCATGACTGTCGGTCAGGAGTTCCACGCCTTCGCGGCCTCGCTCGACAGTGGGATCGCATCGCTGCGGGAGGCGGAAAAACAGCTCTATGCGGTCAACATGGGGGCCACGGCGATCGGCACCGGCATCAACGTGCCGAAAGGGTATGCCCCGAAGTGCGCGGCGGAACTCGCGAGGCTCACCGGCAAGCCGATCGTCCCGGCGCCGGACCTGATCGCCGCGACCTGGGATCAGCAGGGATTCGTCGCGTACTCCGCCGCGCTGAAGAGCGTCGCGGTGACGCTCTCGAAGATCGCCAGCGATTTGATTCTGCTGACGTCAGGACCCCGGGCCGGCCTCGCGGAAATCGATCTGCCCGCCCTGCAACCGGGCTCCTCGATCATGCCCGGCAAGGTCAATCCGGTGATGCCGGAACTGGTCAACCTCGTCGCGTTTCGCGTGATGGGCAATGACTACACCGTCGCGCTGGCCGCCCACTCGGGTCAGCTCCAGCTCAATGCCTATGAGCCAATCGAGGGTCTGGCGATTCTCGAGTCACAGCACCTTCTCTACAACACATCGAAGGCGTTTCGCACCAGGTGTGTGGACGGCATCAAGGTGAACGAGAAGGTCCTGGAGCACTACATGGACACCACTGTCGGGATCGTGACGGCGCTCAACCCGATCCTCGGCTACGAGAAGTCGACCGAGTTGGCGAACGAGGCGTACAAGAGCGGCAAGGGGATTCTCGAGATCATTCGGGAGCGCCACATCCTCACCGAGCAGCAGATCGCGGACCTGCTCGATCCGGCGAAGCTCACCAATCTCGATAAGAGCCAGTACCGCAAGCACAAGTCGTAACCGAGCGGAGAACATCGCTGATGACTGCCATTCGCAGATCGCTCGCGCCGGTGACCGTCGCGCTCGTCGTGAGTCTGCACTTCGCTCACGCCAATGGCCTTCCGAACATCGTGATTTTGGCGACCGGGGGCACGATCGCCGGTGCCGCGGCGTCCGGCACGCAATCGGGCTACACCTCCGGCGCGCTGGGGATCGACGCAATGATCGCCGCAGTCCCTGGGATCACGAAGCTCGCCAGCATCAAAGGCGAGCAGATCTCGAACGTCGGTTCCCAGGACATGAGCTTTGACATCCTGCTCAAGCTCGCAAAGCGGATCAACGAGCTGACACGGTCCGACGCAGTGGATGGCATCGTGATTACACACGGCACCGACACCATGGAGGAATCCGCGTTCTTCCTGAACCTGACCGTGAAGACCGACAAGCCCGTCGTGATGGTCGGTTCGATGCGACCGTCGACAGCGGTGAGCGCAGACGGGCCGTTGAATCTCTACAACGCCGTTGCCGTGGCCGCCGACGATCGTGCCAGCCGACGCGGTGTGCTCGTGGTGATGAACGACTGGATTCAGGGGGCGCACTCGCTGACCAAGACCAGCACGACGGCGGTGCAGACCTTCATGTCGCCGCTGCGCGGTCTGGTTGGCGTCACGAACTACGGCAAAAACGACTTCTACACCACTCCAGCGTGGAAACACACGACACAGTCCGAGTTCGACGTCTCACATGTGAACGCGATGCCTCGCGTCGACATCATCTACGCCAGTGTCGACATGTCGCCGGACCTGATTGACTGCGCCGTCGCTCACGGGGCGAAGGGGATCGTGATTGCGGGGGTTGGAAACGGCAACATGAACAAGGCCTCGGTGGAGGCAGCCGCGAAGGCGGTGAAGCAGGGCGTCGTGGTGGTCCGGAGTTCGCGTGTGCCGACCGGCTCGGTGGGTCGGAATGTTGAGCTGAATGACGACGAGCTCGGCTTCATTGCGTCGGACGAACTGAATCCGCAGAAATCGCGCATGCTCCTGTCGTTGGCGCTGATCCGCACCCATACTCCTCAGCAAATGCAGACCCTCTTCGAGACCTACTAGCGGGCGATGATCGGGGTCTGCCGCCCCTCGCAGCGCGCCGACGTCTGCGACTGCTTGTGAGCGTTGCCGCGAACGGCGTCGCTCGATGGCGCGGACGACCAACTTCCAGGTGATGGACCGCGGCGCCCGATGGCGCCAGGCGTGGTTTGGACGCGTATACCCGACGGCCGGCCTCGATTTGTCGAGGTCGGCCGTCGTGCGTGTGGGTTCGCGGCCCTTGCGGACCGCGAGAGAGCACCTTACTGGCGGTTGTATCGAATCCCGGCGGCCTGCGCTTTTTCGATGGCAATCACCATCGCCGGGACGATCGTGACGCCTGGCAGCACGTTGGCCCGGAGATCTTTGTCGAGGTCGGCTGCTTTGCCTTTCCCTCTCGCTTCGAGCTCGAGCGTCCACGCACCAAAGGCATTTGCGCACAAGAGAAACTTCGTGCCCATCTTCTGCAGACTCTCGATACCAAGCGCCGGCATCGCTTCGGCGAGCGCCGGAATCGGCGGCGTCTGGGCGGCCTGCATCAGCAGGTGGGCGTCGTCCTTGGTCGGTCGATAGAGGACGTTTCTCGTGTACGGCTTTCCTGCAGCGTCCTTCAGCCCCGTGTACTCGCCCAGGCGGTACTTCGCCCACATCGCGTCGTTGAACGCCAGCGGAATGCTTGATTGTGAACCGATGGAGTAGAACGTGCCGACGGCGCCCGCCTGGCCCGGGGCTGTCTTGTAGGCCTGCGAGTACGTGTTCAGATAATTGAGGATATGCAGCTGGGGGAACCCGTTCTTGTGCTGCGGGAAGTCGAACAGGCACCGGTGGGTTCCTTTGACTTCCTTGATCCAGTCGTCCGGCGTCGCCGTCTGCGCGGCCACTTCGCGGACCACGCCGGTAGGGACGCTGAACGCGGCTGCCGCGGCGAGGAGCCGTCCAAAGAAGCCCCGCCGCCCTGTCGTCTCTGCTGTAATCATGACGCCTCCATAAGCGGACGCCACCTCTTCCAGCCATGTGGATGAGGTGGTCGACAATCAGTGACAGTGATACTCAACAGTTATACTCAAATACCGCGCAAAAGACGACAGTTTCGGCTCACAGCCCGGCATCCGTCCCTTCCGGGGCGCGCTCGGCCGGCGGCTGGCACACCGCGTGCTCTTCCGTAGCTCGCCCCCCCAAAAACCGCGCACGCGCTGACGATTTTGCGCGTCGGTGCACAAGTCCGTCAGCTCGTCGACAACGAACCGATGGGGTCGACACCACGAAACCTGGTATGCCCCTACTGCGGGCAGCCGCTGCACTGGGTGCCACTCCGGTGGTTCAGCCGGGGGTCCTACCAGTGTGATCGGTGCGGCGACTTTCCCGATCTCGATGCCACGCCACCGCCGCACCCCAGGCCGGATGAGCTGCGCCCTCCCCGCCGGCACGTTCCGATCGCGCATGGCGATCGATCGCGCGTCCTGCTCGTGGACGATTCCAGAGCCCAGCGTGAGCTGTACGCCTTGATGCTCGAAGGAACGGCCACGGTGGTCACGGCCGAACGCGGTGAAGACGCGCTGGTCATCGCAGCCGAAACGCCGCTCGACGCCATCGTGCTCGATGTCCTGATGCCGGGCATGGGCGGATGGGAAGTCTGCGCGCGCCTGAAGGAGAACGCGCGCACGCGCGATATCCCGGTGATCATTCTGACCTCACTCGATGGCGTAGACGCCGCCGCGCCGGCGCATCGCGCCGGCGCGGCGGCTGTCCTGATGAAGCCATGCCCGGTCGAGCGCCTTTCGCACACCATTGAAGCGGTCATCGGCGCGCGAACCGACCGGAGCACGGGGCACGTGGAGCCAGCCATCGGCCCGCCGTTCCGCGAACGCACGACGGCCGCGCGCCGGGCACCGCTCATCCTGGTCGTCGCGCTCGATGCTGCGGTGGTCGCGACGGCGCGCCGCGATCTGACCGCGGCCGGCTATGTCACCGCGGCCGCGGCAACCTTCCCGGACGGGATGCGGATCCTGCGCGCGACCCAGCCGGATCTGCTGATTGCGGCGCTGCGGCTCGGCGAGTTCAACGGGCTTCAATTCGTCGCGTTGAGCGAGCGGCACGTCCCGACGATTATCGTGGGCGATGAGCGGTTCGACGAGACCGAGGCGCGAGCGCTGGGTGCCGAGCACCTGTCGATGCCGATCGACGCCTCAGCCCTCGTGGCGCTCGTCCGTCGGATGCTGGCCGGCGCCACGGCATCCACGCCGACGCGGCGGTGGATTCGGAAGCGCGTTACGACGACGGTGCCAGCGCAGGTGGGCGACCGACCCGCTGTCCTGGTTGACGTCAGTTACGGCGGACTGTGTCTGAAGATCGACGCGCCACAGGAGCCGCTGCTGTCGTCGGTTGATGTGACCTTTCCGGCGTCGCGGAACACGGTGCGCGCGGAACTGGTATGGCGCGATCAGCGAGACGATCGAACCTGGCTGTTCGGCGCCGAGATTCCCGTCGTGACCGACGAGTGGCGCCTGCTCGTCGACGCTCTCTCGTAACCGGCGCGCTCAGTCGGCCAGTTTGTTGTCATCCAGTTTCATCGCCAGAAACGCGAGCTGCTTCGCGATGACGCGCATCTGGAACTCGTTTGCCGGGCTTCGGTAGAACTGATCGAGATCGCGCGTCCGGAGGCCTCGCAGCGTGAGCAGGTCGTGGGCGTTTCGGACCTGGCGACCGAACCGGCGTTCGTACTGCACGACCGTCTCGAGGTTGAAGCGCTCCAGCGCGGCCTCGTCGGCCTCCCACGTGCCCGGACGGGGCACCGACGGTGCGATACGGCGGCGCGACTGCAGAAACCCATCGAGCTGAAACGACAACGTGCGCGCGGACTGTGCGAGCGCCGTGCGCTGCGCCGCGACGGCATAGTCGAACGCCGCTTCGCCGATGGCCTGCCGGAACCCGATCCACGAGAAGACGATCGCCAGAAACAACACGAACGTCAGCAGCCGTTGTTCCCGGCCGAAGGTATGACCTGATCGGGCGACCCATGCGACGAGCTTGGCCCCCAGCAGGATGGCGATGGTGGTCAGGCAGCGCTCCTCGACGGTCGACGCGGGCGGCCGCAGCCGTTCGCCCGCGACGAGCAGCGCTGCCGCAGCCGCGACGCCGGGTCCGAGAACGCGCCACGAGAAGAGATTCGTCAAGGCCGACCCGCCGTGTACCACTCCTTGTAGCACACTGCGGCGCGGCGGTGGGGATCGTCAGGACGCTTCGGCCTTCTTCTTACCGCGTGTCTGCGGCGCGGCGCCTGCGGGTTCGATCAGCGCCGCGAGGTCTCGCAGGAAGAGCGTGGTCGGCTTGGTGCCGATCGTCGCCTGCAGCTGATCCTCCAGCAACCGCGCCGCCGCCTTCGGTTCGCTCGACGCGCGCGCGGCAAACCGCTGACGGGCATATTCGAGGTTGTGCTGGAGGCGCCCGCGCAGCTCCGAGGACTCGAGGGACGCAGCGTCGGTCAGATAGACCGATTCGAGGTTGCTGACGAGTGATGCGGCGTACGCGCGGACTTCCGCGAGCGCTTCGAATTCGATCGCGAGTTTCGTCAGCAGCGGCACCGCGTGCCAGACCAGGATTTCGGCGATCTTCGCGCCGCGCTGCGGGACGGTCGGATCGCCGTGCGGACGCCCGTCGTTGTCTGCGTACACGACCGACGCCACCTGGCCGCGAATCCGGATCGGCAGGACGAGGACGAACGTCGGCTCGCCGCCGAACAACTTTCGGGTCGGTTCGTCGATTTCGCGTGCGGTCAACCCGATGACGCGCCCGTCACGAACGGCATCGGTGAGCGACGAGGCGACCGACAGCGGAATGGCGAGCTTCGAGATGTCGCCCCGTTCTCCGCCGGCGCAGTGGCGTCCTTCGAGCCGGTTGCCGTTCACGTCAAAGAAGGCCACCCGGGAGAACTCGCCGGCGAGCCCCTCGACGAGCGCCGTCAGCACTTCGGCGGCCGTCGACGCGCGCACCATTTGTGCGAAGGCCGCCTGCAGGCGATCGAGCGACTGCAGCGCTTCGCGCGCCATCCGCTCTCGGATCGCCCGGCGCTCCGAGGCGTGCTCTTCGTCGGCCGCCACCTGCAAGCGCTCCAGTTCGGTCGCGCGGGCTTCCGCGGCGGTCAGCTCCACTTTCAGCTGCTTGCCACTCTGCAGCGCGACGTCGAGATCCGCCTGGGCGCGCTCCGCAAGCCGCCGGGTTTCGGCGAGCTCCTTTTCGAGGCGCTCGCGGCGCGCCGTCTCTTTCTCGCGTGCGGTATCGGCCTCACGGCGCCCGGCCTCGGAAAAAGCCTGCGCGGCCGCCGTCTCTTTCAGCTGATGGTCGAGCTCTTTGAGCTGCTTGTCGAGGGCGGCGAGCTGTTCCGCAGCAGCCGCATGGGCGGCACGTTCGGCGTTGAGCGCGGCCTGCGCGTCCGAGCGCACCGAGCCCACGGCGGCGTTGAGGTCCGCTGTCGCAGCGGCTGTCAGCTTGTCGACCAGAGCGCTGAGCTCGGTCGACGCGAATTCGCGGAATTGCATTGGGAACGCGTGCAGCTACCAGGCGGCGTGCAAGGGCTGCGCCGGTGACACGTGACCGGAATATTCGCGTTTTGGCTTACGGACGCGACGCGAAACGACAGTTTCGAAACCGCTCGTACAACCCTGGCGTGCCGCTCAGCACGACACGCACTTGTGGTTGTTGATGGCGCCGAGCGACTCGAGCAACGTGAGCGCTTCCGGCCAGGGCTGGATGCGCTGCACCGGACCGTTCGCCATGTCGGCAGTCGTCTTCCCCTCGCGGTTGACGGCTTTCACGTCGGCGCCCTTCGACACGAGGTATTTGATCATCTCGACGTCGCCGCGCGCCGCCGCATTGTGCAGGGCGGTGTTGCCTTCGTGATCCTTCGCGTTGACGTCGGCCCCGAGCTCTTCGACCAGGTACTTCACGGCGGCGAGCATGCCGGTCGGCGCGAACCGGTGCGAATTGGCCGCGAATCCTTCGCCGTACCCGGCGCCGGCGGCGGCCACGAGCGGCGGAATGCCCGGCCCGCCGAGCGGCACGGGCGGTGTCGACGCGACGTCTTTGACCTCCCGGTTTTCGTCCGCGATGCGGGGCCGGCCGGCACCCTTGATCGTCGGGATCCGCGGATCCGCGCCGTGCGCGACCAGCAGGCGCATCGCGTCGATGTCGCTCGCGTACGCCGCACGCCAGAACGGCGTCGCGCCTATTTCGTCGATCCCGGACAGATCGAAGCTGTAACCCTGGTACCAAACCTTCTTGGTCAGGCGGACGTTGGGATCCGCGGCGTGGTCGAGCAGCGCCTGCATCAGGCTGAGATAGGTCGTGCGCTGATTCGCATAGGCGCGCGGCTGCGGGTACAGCGCCTTCGGCGCCCATTCGCAGTTCAGCGCCGCATACAGGGGCGTCGCGCCGTTTTCAGACGCGGTTCGCGGATTTGCACCGCGATCGAGAAGCGCTTTGGCGAGGTCGAAATGACCGTTGAGCGTCGCGATGAGCAGCGGCGTCGTGTGGTCGCCGGCGCTCACCTGGTCGATGTCGGCGCCTGCGTCGAGCAGCGCGCCGACCGTCGCAGCATAGCCCTGACGCGCCGCGAGCAGGAGCGGCGTCATGCCGCCCTGGGCGTACACCAGCTCGTTCAGCTGATACTGGCGATCGACGCCGGCGGTGCCGGCAAAGGGGTTGCGCCCGCCGAACGCGCCGGCCCCGCTGCCGCCGCCGCGCTGACCCGATCCGTTCTGCTGCCCCGGCGCCTGCGGATTTCCGACAAACAGCCCGGCAAACACGGCGCTGTTGCGGCCCATCTTGTTCAGTTCGACGACCTTGGTCGTCGCGCGAAGATCGGCGCCGTGTTTCGCGAGAAGGGCGACAACGTCAGTGCGGTCGGCCGCCGCGGCATACATGATCGGTGTCAACGCGCGGTATGTTTCCGTGGCATTGACGTTCGCGTCGTGCGTCAAGAGGAGATTCACGGCGTCGACGCTGCCGGCGGCGGCCGCCAACATCAGCGGTGTCGTGCCGTTCGCGGTTGCGAGATTCGCGTCGGCGCCGGCGCTCACCAACGGCTCCATGACGGCCGCATTGCCGTTCCGTGCGGCGAGCAACAACGGGGTGTAGGCATTGATCCGCGTGGTGGCCCGGACATTCGCGCCGGCATACAGCAGCATCTTCGCGAGCTCGACGTCATTGCGCATCGCGGCCCAGTGCAAGGCGGTCATCCCGTCGGCCTGCGAGGCGTTGACGTCGGCGGCCTGCTTCAGGAGCGTCCGGACGGCCTCGCGGTTCTCGGCTTGCGCGGCGTCGGCAACTGGCGACACGGACGCGGCGGCCCTCACCCAGGCGCTCAGCCCGATCACGACGGCCAGCACGCCAGCCCCCACGGCGCGTACAAGAGATCTCGCCATGTCAGCCTCTCGCCGCCTCGGTCGCCGCCGGCGCCGGCGCGACCGCATTGAGGTCCATCGCGGCCGTGCTGTCACCGAACTGCTGCAAATCGTCGAGGCCGACCGCGTGCATCATCGCGAGCATCGCGTTGGCCATCGGCGTCGCATCGTTCGCGCGGATGTGCAGCCCGCCCTTGATGCGGCCGCCGGCATGCCCTGCGATAAACAGCGGACAGCGCTTGTGATTGTGCAGGTTCGAGTCGCCCATCGGCGACCCGTAGATGACGAGGGCGTTGTCGAGCAGCGTCGCGCCCTCAGCGTCTGGCGTGTTCTTCAGCTTCTCCAGGAAGTACGGGACCAGGCTGACGTGATAGGTGTTGATTTTCTGGAAATCGACGATCCGATCTTCGCGTTCGCCGTGGTGGGAAGCCGAGTGGAACGCGCCGTTGAATCCGCTCTCCGGGTAGACGCGGTTCGACGCGTCCCGTCCGAGCTTGAAGGCGAAGACGCGGGTGATATCGGAGGCGAAGGCCAGCGCCTGCAGATCGAACATCAGCTTGACATGTTCGGTGAATGAATCGGGGACGCCGATGGGCGCCTCCGGCAGCTCGCGCGGCTCGCCGCTCGCGTTCTTGGCTTCGACGCGCTGAATGCGCCGCTCGATCTCGCGCACTTCGTCGAGATACTGACCCAGCCGTGCGCGATCGGCCGCGCCGAGCTGCGACTTCAGCCGCGTCGTCGAGGTCGTCAACCAGTCCAGGATGCTCCGGTCTTCAGCGCGGCGATCGGCCCGTTCCTGCGGCGTCGCACCGACACCGAACAGCTGGTCGAACACGAACCGCGGGTCGCGGACCATCGGCAGCGGCTGCGTCGGCGATCCCCAGCTGATCGAGTCGGTATAGGTGCATGAATACCCGTACGAGCAGCCGCCCGCCGCGTCCACGTTCTCGATACACAGCTGCATCGATGGGATCGCCGTGTCCTGCCCGAAGCGCTGCGCATACATCTGGTCCAGCGACGTTCCGGCCCGCACGTCGGAGCCCTGCGTCTGCTTGGGGTGCATCTGGGTCAGGAAGACCGCGCTCGATCGGAAGTGGTCACCGCCGATCTCCGGCGCGGTGAACGCCTCAGCGTTCCGCACGTCGGTGTTGCTGATGATCGTGACGTGATCGCGGTAGGGCTGCAGGGACGCCAGGCTGGTCGGGCCCAGATCGAACTCGCGGCCGCTCAGGGCCGGGGCCCACAAGTTCTTCTTGATCCCGAACGCGGCGCTTCCCGCCGATCCGTGGACCATCTCGATGGCGACGAGCCGGATTCTCGGGCTCACCGATGCGGCGCCCAACGCGCGGCGTGCTGGTACCATCGCTTCGAGAAACGGCAACGCGACCGTCACGCCCATCCCTTTGAGGACGGTCCGGCGCGACAGCTGCTTGTTCGTGATGATCATCGAGATCGCTCCTCGGTCACGACTTCTCGGGTTTCGGGTTTGGCACTCCGGAACGCGGCACTGTTCACCACGCCCAGAATGTACGCGGAGATCCGGTTGTTGCTCTTCGCGGCGTCCCTGATGATCGCGCGCACCGTCGGCATGTCGGTATATTCGACCCGCCGGCCAAGGGCGTACGTCAACAGGTTCTCGGTGAAGCTGCGCAGCAGCATGTCCTGATGCTTCATCAGGGCATCGCGAAGCCCATCCGGCCCGTCCATCTTCAAGCCATCGTACAGATTGCCGACCACGTCAACGGGGACCTCGTTGTCTTTGATGCGCCACGCGCCGGTCACGTCGAAATTGTCGAGCGCCAGGCCCAGCGGGTCGATGACGCGGTGGCAGCTGCTGCACGATGGATTCTTCCGGTGCTCCTCCATCCGCTGACGGGTCGAGAGCCGCTGTCCGTCGTGCTCCGCTTTCGTCGAATCATCGAGGGCCGGAACGTCGGGGGGCGGCGGCGGCGGCGGTGCGCCGAACAGCACCTCGAGGATCCATTTGCCGCGCAGGACCGGCGACGTGCGATCGGCGACCGAGGTCAGCGTCAGGATGCTGCCCTGGCCGAGGATGCCGTGGCGATACGGCGGCATCTTGACGCGCTGGAACTCGGCGCCGGTCACGTTCGGGATGCCGTAGTGTCTGGC
>JBPYEE010000409.1:0-3339 GCA_051985095.1 Vicinamibacterales bacterium
GGGCGGCAACTTCGCCCGGGTATTCACCCAGATCTGGGTCTGAGCCCCGGATGCGCGCACGTCCCGGTGGGCAGACGGCGCGCATCCACGATCGATCAGTCCTCTGCCGGCAAACGGTAAACCACGATGGCGTTGGTATTGTCGTTGACGAGAGCGAGATTGAATTTTGCGTTCTCCGCGCGAACGGTTGCGATGCCAAAAGGCGCATCGACGCCGGCGTCGAGATTGAATTCGCGCACGAACTCCCCTGTTTTGGTGAATTCGGTGATCTCGCTCGGATGAGTTAGATCGACATTGACGGCATCACCGTTGGCGGCCAGCAGATGCCCGTTGGGCGCAAAGGCCAGCCCCAGCGGTCCGTGCAAATGCGAATCGGCGAACACCAGCGTGCCCTTGGTCACGGGTCCGGTGGCTTTGCCGGCATGCGCCACCGAGAAAATCGCATTGTCTGCGGTCGACGCGACATACAGGATGTCATTTCCCTCGTCGAAGGCGAGTCCGGTGGGGCCAAGGACCAGCGCCGAGGAGTTCGGCTCGTGCGTATACCCCGTCGCCACGAGGGTCTTGTGCATCACGGTGACGGTCGTTGCTCCCACAGCCAGATCCAGCCGCGAGACCCTGCCGCTCAACACGTTCGAAACGAACAACTGCGCGTGATCGCCGTCATCGTCGATGGTCAGATCCCACGGGCTGTCGAAGAAAGTGGCGTCTGCCAGCGTCGCGACGAGCTTGCCGTGCCAATTCACGATCTGGAGCGTGCCATTGCTGATCGTATTTATCGTGCCATCGGTGGTCGGCACGTTACCAACCACAATGAAGCCGCGCTTCAATACCCCGAGGGCCGTCGTCAGACCGGGTTGCTTTCCCTGAAAGAAAGTCCGGGCGTTCCCGGGCTGTCCGGCCGGAACCGCTGGCGTCACTGTGTCGCCGGGGGTGAATTGAACGATGGACGTGCCGGTTCCCTGGAGATTGCCACTGGCGTTGAAATTGGCAACCAACACGTCGCCCGCTCTGAGCGGACCGCCGGCGGGGAAACCCTCGGGAACGAAGGCAATCCCGTAGGGATTGAGATCCCCAGTTGCCGGAATCGTCGAGGAGATGACGAGCCGCGGAAGGAACGGGCGGGTCTCGTCAGCTGACGCTGCGAAAACAGCGAAAGCACTCAGACCGGCCGCCAGAGCTGCAGCGCAGCCCGTGCGCGCAAGCACGTAACCAAAACTCATGTTGACTCCCTGCCAAACTCTTCTGATGTGGCGTTTCGTCGGACATTGGAGGGCGTGAGGTGAGTGGGGCGCGCGCTGGAAACGGGTTCCAGGGATTGCGCGTCAGGCCGCCCGGGGAACGCACGGATGACGTTCCCGCAGTGGGCGCGAAATTACGGGAACGTGCTACTGCTCAGCACTCAGTCGCGTGTCAGTGGCGATCCAGTTGACCTCCCAGCTCCTGCCACCGTCGACGGAGAACGCCTGTTCGAAATGACAGGAGTCGGGTGTGATGTCGGTGATTAGAAAGCGCACCCACACGGTGCGATCGCCGATGGTCTCCTGGTCGTAGAACTCGCCGCGGCCATTGCGGAACTCGCCGACCGTCGGGACACCCAGCGTGCCGACGCGGCTGTTGGAAAAGTTGAGGCTCCATTGATGCGCGGTCGGGTTATAGACGCGCAGCGACAGCGCCTCGATGTGTCCCGAAGGACCGGTGACCTCCAGCTCGAGCAGGTTGGCGCGTCCGTTCCATACCTTGCGCACCACGGAGGTACCGTCGTACTCCACCCATGTGTTGGAGCCAGTCAACGGGTGCACCAGGCGCGCGATGTGGGTCCGCCAGGTGCCCGACTCGAAATCGAAGTCATGTTGGCCGTCACGCAGCGCCGGCGCCGGCATAGCGGGCGGCGGCTGCGACGCGGCACCTCCGCTCGTGAGCGCCAAAGCCAACACCGCCAGTGACGTCTGCAGACCAGGGAATCGCATCGTCGCCTCCATCGCACTCAATCGCACGTGACGGCGGCCGAATATGCGAGGGTGGTGCCAGCGCGCCAAGGACCACTTGCACGCCGCTTTTTGGTACCACCTGACATGCGTAAAGCGGGCCGCTCGCCCCGTCTGCATGACATCGATCAACTCCTCCTGGCGTGCGACGAAGCGCTCTCGCCCGCGGCGGCAGCGCTGTCTATAGTGCGCGCGCTGACCGGTTGCAGCAGGAGGAATCCACGATGGCTGAGACACGAGCGTTCACGGGCCTCATCGTCACCCTCATCATCGCCGCATTAATCGTGTCGGCCGGAGCAGCCGCGTCGGCCGGGTCCGCCACGCCGGCAGCCGCCCCCGCAGACGCCGCCGCCGCGCAGGCGATTGCCGCGGCGGTGAACGACCCGACGCGGCCGGCGACGGACACTGCCCGCGATGCCAACCGCAAGCCGGCCGAGACGCTCACCTTCGCCGGAATCAGGGCTGGCGATGCAGTCGCAGATTATGCGGCCGGAAGTGGCTACTTCACGCGGCTGTTTGCCGATGTTGTCGGACCGCAGGGACACGTGTACTCCGTCGTGCCGAGCGAGCTGTTCGTATACCCCAACATCGTGAAGGGAATTGGCGAGATCCAGACGTGGGCGGCCCACCACCCCAACACGACGGTGATCATGGCATCCGCGCTGCCGGCGACGCGCTACCCCCAGAAGCTCGATGTGTTCTTCATCGCGCAGAACTATCACGATCTGCACGACAATTTCATGGGGCCGGTCGACATGGCGGCATTCAACGCTGCGGTCTACGCCGCGCTGAAGCCGGGCGGGACCTACCTGGTGTTGGATCACGTTGCCGCGACTGGTTCCCCGGCCGACGTAACCGACACGCTGCATCGCATCGAGCCGTCGACCGTGCGCCGTGAGGTCGAGGCGGCGGGCTTTCGCTTCGAGGGCGAGAGCAGCGTGCTTGCGAACCCCGCCGACCCGCACACCGCAGGTGTATTCGACAAATCGATCCGCGGCCACACCGACCAGTTCATTTACCGGTTCCGCAAGCCGGAGGCCTGATACATCGGCGCGCTCACTCGAAGGCGGATGCCGGCGCGCTATCGGAGTCGGGCGGTGCCGCGGTGATCAGGCGGGGCTGTCGCCGAGCGCCTCGATGAGCAGCCGCGCGAACTGCGGACCCTTGCCCGCTTCCTCATGCTTGAAATACACGAACACGTCGCTGCAGGCGGCGGTGCTGCCGGTGATCACTCCCGCCCAGCGCTTCAGGTCCTCGGGCGTGTAGCCTTCATCGCGCAGGCGGAAATACGCGTAGCTCGCGGTGATCTCAACCGGAGTAGAGAACTTTTCGCTGTCGGCGACGCACAGTG
>JBPYEE010000410.1:0-10803 GCA_051985095.1 Vicinamibacterales bacterium
GTGAAACCGGGTGATACCAACCTCACAACGCACCCTCCGCCGCCCGCAGTAAAGCACGCCGTGCCGAACTCCCACTGCGACAGATTGCCGGCAGTATCGAACTGCAGCAAGCCCGTTTCTGTGTTCGTCGTGTCGTAGTGGGTGCCGTTCCAGGTGAAGTCGAGGTCGTTGAGCAGGTGCAGTCCGACGACGCGGCCACCGCCAAGCGGGATGAGGCTGGAGTCGAACGCGAACGTGCCTGCCGACGTTTCGCCCGACAGGGCGCCGCTCGTCGCGATGACTTGAAACTGGTACGTAATCGGGTCCGCTTCCGCCCATCCAACCGGACCAAGCAGGACCAGAACGAAGGCAACGATGCGTCTTCTTTTGTCCATTCTCGTTCCTTTTTCACATGAGCGGCGGGACCGGATCGCTTCCCGACCGGCGGCATTGCCACCCCGATCCCGCTGCCCCCGTGGCGGTTACGCGACCCGCCGAACGGCGGCGGGATTGACGCTGGCAAATCAGAGTCCAACGACTGCTGGTCCGCGTAGGTCCGTTGCGTCACTTGGCGCCAACCGCCACGCCGGACTGTGTCGCTTCTGCACCTGCGCGCGACGAAGGCGTCGATGCGGTTGGGCTGACCCGACCTGGGGGAGCGCAAAGAACCGTGAAGAGCCGTGGACCGCTGTTCCATCGTGCCGCGATGCCGGGATGGCGGCGCGTTTTGCCGGGTGCCCTCCCGATGGATTGGCCATTGTCCAGATCGTCGTTCCTAAATAAGGAACGCTCACGTGGCCAATCCAACATCAGTTAGGTGCGGCCATCGGCCAAAGGTTCGTGGTCTGTTCGCTGATCTGGCGCCCACCGACCCGGTGAGGGTCACGTCCAGGCTGTGCAGCCGATACCAGACCGAAGCGGGACCGATCCGGGTGGCAAGCACGTGCACCGGGATCTTCGTGGCCCTCTCGCCCGGCAGGTTTTCTAAGGCCTCGACCAGAAACCCGTGGATCCCTTTGCGCTTTGCGATGTAAAGCAGAGGCCAGCGGGTTCTGTTGCTCGACGAGCTGGCGGCGCTCGGAATCGACTTCGTCACGCTTGGTGAAGGCATCGACACTACGTCGCTGACCGGCCGGCGAGCAGCGGTCCCGCATTCAAGCGCGTCCGGGCCTCGCGAGGGCGCGGACGCAAAGGCGTGCGACTGGGCCGACCGCCGCGACGCATCGGTCCTGAACGGTTCGCCGTGGTCGGTGGGCAGCCCGAGCGTGAGGCGGCCGGCTCGGTGTTCCACGGCCTACGTTAAACGCCGCGAGCGAACCGGAGGCAGGTGTTGACGCTCACGGCCGTGACTCCGCGCTCCCCGGGCGACCACCAACTGCGCGATGGTGGCCTTGCAAGGCGCCGGGCGTGACCCTTTGATACGATATGAAGGCGCGGCGATGCCCCTGCAGCGTTCGGGCCGTCTCAGGTTCTTGAGATAACGTGGGTCGGCCAGAAAGGCCTCGAACAATCCAGGTACGAGGTCATTCGGCGCTGTGATGAACGGTACAGGCACCGGGTTCATGTCGGTCCCCCTCAACCCTGCCCTGAGCCGTAAGGTATTGTGGCGCGGTGCACTTTACGCCGGGCGCTTAGCTCAGTTGGTTAGAGCGCGTGCTTCACACGCACGAGGTCAATGGTTCGAGTCCATTAGCGCCCACCACTTCCGAGCGCTGTAACTCTCATCACTGAAACATCTTGGCGGCAGGCGTCGAATCGGTGACAGGCGCTGACGTCGTATCGGTCGTGGTCCCTTGTGCCATAGATGTGCCACGGAAGTCGTGCACGCCGGCCTCGAAGCGTTTCAGAGCGGCGTGCAATTCTCGGCACAAAATTCGGACAATTGCACAGTCAACGGTTCAGCTTGATGCAGTGATGCAGCCTGCGTATGATCATGCATCATGCGCACCACAATCACGCTGGACGATAAGCTGCTCGAACAACTCAAAGATAGAGCGGCGGCGTCGGGAACGACGGTGAGTCGGATTATCGAGCAGGCGGTCCGGCTGTTCGTTCGGACGCCGCGTGCGCCCAAGCAACAGAATCGATTTGAACTCGTGACCTTCGGACGCGGCGGTCACTTCTCTCGGCAAAACATCGACAAAACATCTCGCCTGCTTGAAGACGATGACATTGCCCGGTACGCCGGCCGCCGCTAGCATCGATGCAGTTGCCGGATGTCAATGTTCTGATCTACGCGCACCGGGAGGATGCGCCAGAGCACGATCGGTACGCCGCTTGGCTGCGCGGATTGACCGAGGCACAGGAGCCGTTTGCCTTGTCGGAGACAGTGCTCGCGAGTTTCATTCGGATCGTGACCAATCCGAAAATCTTCGACCCGCCGTCTCCAATGAGCGCGGCCGTTACATTTTGTCAGCGCCTCGTGGAGTGGCCGCGAGCGGTGATGATCGTGCCGAGCCGGCGGCATTGGGACATCTTTACCGGACTGTGCGCGAACGTTCACGGACCACTCGTGTCGGACGCGTATCTTGCCGCCTTGGCGATTGAACACGGTTGCGAGTTGATCAGCACCGACAGCGACTTTGCGCGATTCCCCGGCTTGCGCTGGCGGCATCCGTTCAGCGTGTCGAACTGAACGCCAATTGGCGCAGGAAGGAGGATTGAGAAACCTGTCGCTACCGAAAACTCCGTACTTAGTGTGGCAATTGAGCTTACCGGTCTCTGCTGGGAACGTGCACCAGTGTGTGTCCAAGCGATGCTGGACGATCAGGTAGGCGACGTCAAGCCGACCGTCGGCCAAGTCGTCGAGAACCTCGTTTCGTTGTCGCGTGAGTAGCCCGATCTGCATAACACCGTGCAGCACGCGGCGCGGGGTCAATAGTCCTACGTAGTCGCCTCTCGGTGAGCCAAGGAGAAATTTCATGGCAGAGCCTGCGCCAGGCATCGACTTCGTTAACCTCCCTGCGCCTGAGGAGGGCATTCTGGTAACGATGTTCATCACCGTCCGCAAGGTGGCGAGATCCCGGGACTTCTACTCACGTGTCCTCGGTGGCACTGTCGTTATGGACGAGAATCCCTGCATCGTCAGGCTGTCCAATTCGTGGATCATCATGAACCCTGGCGGACCACCTACTCCCGACAAGCCGGACAGCTCGGTGGTGGATTACCAGCCCGGCAACACGACTTCGATATTCATTAATTTGCGAGTAGCAGACATTCAAACCTGCTACGAGACGTGGAAAAACAGGGGGGCGGAGTTCGTGACGCCGCCGATCGACCGGGGAGCGGAGATCCGCTGCTATATGCGAGACCCGGACGGGTACCTCATCGAGGTCGGCCAGTCCACCGGTCTGCTGCATGGCCAGCACGCTGCAAAACGGCGGGAAGATCTCCCGGGCTGAGTGTGAACGCGCCTCAGCCCGGCTTCGAAAAGATCTTCAAAACCTGCGGTGCGGAGGCCGACGAATCATCCCGGATTGGCCACCGGGTCGGGGAATCTCGGATGGCGTCGGTCAGGCCGGAGTTCAGCTGGGTGAGCGGCGACGATGTCGACTCGTCGAGCCGTGCCACGGTGTGCCACAGATTCCGAAAAACGGGGCCTTGATCGGCCTTGATTGGCCGAGACTCCTCGCCAGATGGCCAGGGCAACCGCCACCGAGGATGACGACCACCCGTTCAACTGTTTTCATGCGGCAAGAACGGCGGCGCCGACAGCCGTGGCGACGGCCACACTCACAATCGTCATTCTGATGAAACGCATACTCGTTTCTGCGTGTCAATTGACGGCACGCCTTCAGGCACGCGCCGACTATGACTCCGGACGACGGCGTGTCAAAACGACTTACAGCAGAATCGCACCATCTACTGCGGAGACAGCGAGCCCAGGTATGCGGAAATCGCGATGATGTCGCCTTCGGACAGGCTCGCGACGGCGCGCCTCATCAAAGCCGACGCCTTGCCCGCGCTGGAGCCGTACTGCAGGTCGAACAGCTGCCGCGCGATATACACGGGCTGCAGCCCCGCCAGCCGAGGGACCTCCCCTAGACCACCGAGCGTCTCGCCGTGACACAGCGCGCACGGTACGGTTCTTCCGGACGCCCCTGTCTTGACGAGCGCTTCGCCTCTCGCGATGCTGCCGGGCGGAACGTATGCTATGAAGCTGGAGTGCGGGTCGCGAACCTCGGTGCGAAACGAGTCCACCGGAATCTCGAGGATGCGTTGTCCGATGGGCTCGACGCCTCCGTCAGGATGAAGCTGTCGGTGACGGCCGGCCGTCGCGATGTAGGTTTTCGGCGGCATGGCGGACTCGATCACCGCCACCCACACGTGTGGCGTGAGTGCTGCGAAGTATTCTGCCGCCTGCCGCACGTCCTCGTCGGAAGTTGTCTTGGCGATTGGACCCATTCGCGCGTCATCCCGCCGTGTCCCGGCCTTGTAGTAGGCCATCTGTCGGATCAGATATTCCGCGGGCATTCCGGCCAGGTCGGCGGATTCGGGATGACCTTGTCCGGACATCAGATGGCACGAGCCGCAGGCGAACGCAATTCCGGTGTCGCCTTTGACGGATCGCGGCGCGGGCGGATGTTCGTCGGGGAACCAATCCGGTGGATTCGCGTTCCCGGCAATCCTTGCGGCGTCGTATTCCCGCGCGCTGCCCGGCACACGCACGATGCCTTCCGGCCGCACGCCCGCCGGCTGGACCGGGTCGGGGATATTGAATGCCCACGCGGGAAGTCCCTCGGGAAGAGTGACCGTTGTCTGCGCGGCGAGACCTTGCAGAGCGAACGCCGTTAGAAGCACCCAGCTCAGCGCCGATGCGAGAACGGGTGCGAGGTGCGGTCTCAAGAACCGCGATTGTACGGGATTCAATGCGGCATGGCGACACGCCACACGCTAGCGAGGACGGTCGATGCCCTTTGCCTTCAACACGGCAGTGACTCGTGGCCCGGCGAAAAAGGCGATCAAGGCCGCGGCCGCGTCAGCGTGCTTTGACCGGGCGCTCGTTGCTGCTTCAAAGCGGATGTCCGATTCGTACTCACCCGGAAACGGTCCCAGAATCTCGACGCCGTGAGCCGGCACGATCTCGCTGAACAACGTCAGGACCATCGCCGCTGTTCCGGCCGCAACGCTCTCGGTTGCGGGCCCCGAGCCAGGCGCCAGAATGATCTTCGTCTTCACCTCACCGGCAATGCCGAGACGCTCGAACATGTGCTCGATGTATCCCCGACTCGCGCCATCCTGCGGATACGTGATCGATGGGGCCTGCCGGAGCGCTTGTCTGAACGTCGCGACACTCCGGATGTCGGGTTTGGACGCGCCCGCGCGGATGCCCACTCCGAGCTTCGAACGGCCGATAGCCGTGCGCGTCGCGCTCGTGAGCAACGCCTTCTTGATCAGGTCGTCAACCGCTGCGGTCGTGATGATCGTGACGTCGAACGCCTCGCCCGCTTCGATGCGCTGCTTCAACGATGCCGTGGAACCGAACCGGATCTCGAGCCGTGACCCAATCTCCTTCTCGCAGCGGCCCTGAAGTGCCTCCACACTGCCCTTCATCCCGTTGGAAACGAACAGGGTGAGCGCGTTGTCCTGTGTCGCCGCACGCGGCGTCGAGAGGCCGAATAGCAACGCGACCGTCGTCGCCGCGATTGCCGCGCCAATCGAGCGTCTGAGCATCGTATGAGTCTCGCGGGCCATTCTAATGGCAGTATTCCCAGGGTCAACACCCGTGTGCCGGCGTTCGAAACACACAGGGTGCGTATTGGGCGCCGCCCGTCGCGCACCTGAGACACAGAGAGACTGGACGGCCGCTGGTGGCCGATCCTGACCCGCGCCGACGAGAGCGGTCCCCAAGGTTCCGGCCGTGGACCCGAACCAGCCCCATCGGGTCTTCCCGATTCACACGCACGAGGGCAATGACGGCGTGCCCTTTTAGCTACAGCTCCGCTTGACGGCTTTCGAGGTTGAAAGCGTCGGTGAGCGGGCCGGCGACAACCCTTACTGACCATTGAGAGCTGTAACCCCGAACGCATTGTGGTTGAATCCACTGTGGGGGATCGGGTGTGCAGGATCTTCGCTTCGCGATCCGTTCACTGACTGCGACGCCGATCGTGACGAGCGTCGCGATACTGTCGTTGGCGCTCGGTATCGGCGCGAACACGACCATTTTCTCGCTGCTCGACGCAGTCGCGCTAAAGTCGCTCCCGATCCGCAGCCCTGATCGCCTCGTGATGCTGTCGGGCGTCGACGGCCCGGAGTCGGGCTGGCCGTACAGCTATGCGTTCTACAACGAGGTACGGCGCCATGGCCAGATCTTCGACGGCACCGCCGCCTACAACTGCTGCGGTTTTCTGACGATGACAGTCGGCGGCGACTCTGAGGCGCTCGACTACCTCTGGGTCAGCGGCGACTTTTTCTCGACGCTGGGCATCCCGGCGACCGTCGGACGGATGATTCGTCCGGACGACGACCGGCGCGGCGGCGGACCGGACGGCACGGTCGCTGTCATCAGCGATCGCCTGTGGCGTGAGCGGTTCGGAGGCCGTTCGAACGTCGTGGGCATGAACGTCACCATCGAGCGCGCACCGGTGACGATTGTCGGCGTGATGCCGTCAGCGTTTCTTGGTCTCGAAGTGGGTCGCCACGTCGACCTGATTCTGCCGGCGCACGCGGAACCCATCGTCATGCCGGCGATTCCGTTCAGCGACGACATAGCCTTTCTCACCATCCTCGGACGGCTGCGCCCCGATCGTTCGCTTGCGGCAACACTCGCCGCCCTGCACGCCGTTCAGCCCGAGATCCGCGAGGCGACGATGCCGAAAGGACGGGGGGCGCAGGGCTGGCTCGAGGCGCCGCTGACGCTCGCACCGGCGGGACGCGGTACGTCCCTGCTCCGCCGCCAGTTCGAACGGCCGCTACTCGTGCTCCTGGCCGTCGCGACACTCGTCCTGCTGATTGCCTGCGGCAACCTCGCGAATCTGCTGCTCGGCCGTGGCGTTGCGCGGCGGCCCGAGTTCGCGGTGCGCGCCGCACTCGGCGCATCGCGATGGCAGATCATCCGTCCACTTCTTGTCGACAGCGTCGTACTCGCCTTGTTCGGGACCGCGATGGGCCTGCTCTTCGCACGCTGGGCGGAGCGCGTCATCACCGCAACGCTGTCCACCGCGGTGGTGCCGGTCGTCCTTGATCGCACGCTCGACTGGCGCCTGTTTGCCTTCACCATGGCGACGATGACGACGGCGGTCCTGTTGTTCGGCACGGTGCCGGCGATCCGCGCCAGCCGCATCGATCCCATTGAAGGCCTGAAGGCGACCGGACGCGGAAGCACGAACGATCCGCGTGGTCGGTTGTCCAACGGTCTTCTCGTCGTGCAGGTCGCGACGTCGCTCATCCTGGTGGTCGCCGCGGTGTTGTTCGCCAGGACGTTCGGGCGCCTGCTGCGGGCGCCGCTGGGATTCGATCGCGACCGCGTCACGATTGTGACCGTCACGGCTCCCAGCGTGAGGTCAACGGAGCGGAAAGCGTTCTACCGGCAGCTGGTCGACGCCGCGGCTAACGCTCCGGGGGTTGCTGCTGCCGGCGGTTCAGTCAACCCGCCGATCATCGGTGGCATGATCGGCGACTTTGTTGTCTCGGCGCCCGGCACGCGTCCGGCAGCCAATGCGGAGGCCATCTCGCAAGCCGATACCGTGACGCCCGGCTGGTTCAACGCCGAGGGTACCGGCTTACGGGCCGGCCGGGACTTCGACGATCGGGACACGCTCTTGAACGAACACGTGATGATCGTCAACGAGGCGTTCGTCGATCGCCTGCTCGGCGGACGCCGCGACGCGGTCGGGACGCGGATGGCGCTGTCGTTTCGTGTTCCGATCGGAGGAGACATCCCGTACGACACGCGGACGATTATCGGCGTCGTCGGCAACGCGGTGTATCGATCGATTCGGAACTCGTCGAAGCCGACGATCTATTTCCCGCTCGAGCAGTTCGACGGTCCCATCATGTGGACGAATTTCTACCTCGGCGTGCGTTCACAGGCCGGTTCCCCGCGCGGACTGACGCGCGGGCTGACGGCCGCCCTGACGGCCCTGAGTCCGGATCTTCGGCTGACATTCCGTCCCGTGTCGAATCAGGTTGACGAAGCGCTCGCGCAGGATCGGCTCGTCGCGGCTCTCTCCGGGTTCGTCGGCGCGCTCGCGTTGCTATTGGCCGCCATCGGACTCTACGGCGTCACGTCGTACAACGTCGAGCGTCAGCGATCGGAGATCGGGATTCGGCTCGCGCTCGGCGCGCAACCGAACGGCGTGCTGCGGCTGATGCTGTCGCATGTTCTCTTGCTCGTCGGCGTCGGCATCGGCATCGGTGCGCTGGGGAGCATGTGGGTGTCGCGGTTCGCCGCATCGCTGCTGTTTGAAGTCTCCCCGCACGACCCAGTCGCGTTCACCGCCGCGGTCGCCGTTCTGGCGCTCGTGGCAGTTGTTGCTGCATTTGTGCCCGCGCGCCGTGCGTCGCTGATCGATCCGGCCGAAGTGCTCCGCGAGAGTTGAATCGTCAGAAGCCTCAGGATTCTATCGGGAGCTATCATGCGCTCATTGCGCGTCATGCTTTCATGAATCGTCGAGAACTCGTGGCTCGGTAACGGACTGTTCAACTGGCTTTTCGAGCGGTCGGCAGGCGATCAGCCAACTCGATAAATACGGCGGCGTGAATCGTCAATGTTGCGTCGCAAGTTTCGGGATGCCGATCAACGCGACAAGACACTCGTCAACGGCCGCCGGCGCAGTCGGCGATCTGATACTGCCACGCCTCCACGAGTCGCCCCGTCGGAAAGAACTGCACTTCGCGCTCGCCGGCATCGTCACGGATTCCGAACACCGCCGCGCGTTGGGGGTCGTTATTCGAGACGGAAAGCCGTCCACGCAACAGCTGCCCGTCACGCAACCCGGCGATGTAGGCCGGGCCGTCTGGTCGTACTCCGGTAACCGTTCCGGCCGTACGTGAGGCGGCCAAGTCGAAGCCGAGATCGAACGTCGGCACGTCGACCAACGACGGCCGCGCGCATCCAGCAAGCGACGGCACCCGATCAGGTGCGGTGACCATACTGCGATTGGTGACCGCGGCTTCGAGTGCGACGCGCGTCTCCGGCGAGATGTATTGAGCGATCGTCTTGAAGATCCGCTCCTGCGTCAGCGGCTGATCGCCGGTTCGAACCAACTCGAACATGACGTCGTCGAGCGAATGCTCATCGCGAGAATCCTTTCGAATCGACGCGTCGAGCCACAGACCGATAATCCGGCCGCGCACGTACGCATCGGTCGAAACGGGAAATCTGCGAAGGGTCAGATTCACCGACTCGATGTAGTCCGGGGCCGACAAGAGGCCGGCCTCGAGCAGGAGCCGGTCCGCGTAATAGTCGGTAAAGCCCTCGGTGAACCAGTCGATCTCTTCGCCACGGGGTCGGAGCCCCATTCGATGCGGGTTCCAGGCATGGAACGATTCGTGCGCGAGTTGGGACAGTCGGCCAGCCAGCGAATCCTTCCGCGAAACGTACATCCAGAACGCGTTCGTGAACGCGCTGCCATCAGTGGCGCCGCTGTCGCGATCGTACGGCTTGAGCGTGACGAGGAAGTACGGAAACTGATCGTCCTGCCAAAAGTCGCGAACCACCCCGATCGCCTTTTGAATCTGACGAATTGCGTCCTCGTCCGAGAACGTCCACGTACCACGCACAGCCAGCATCGCCGGTCGACGTCCAATCGAAAACGGACGAAGCCGGAAGTCTCCCGCGGCAAACAGGGCACGGACGATCTCATCTGCTGGCACGCTCGCGACCTGGCACCGATCGGCTGCCGACTTGCCGGCGCCGAAACTCGTTGCCAAAGTCCATGAAGACGGCAGTTGCGCGAAATCCAGTTGCGCGGTGGTTAACGCGACCTTTTGCGCCTGCGTATCCAGTTGCGGAAACACGAGCGCATTGCTGCCAGTGAGCTCGAAATATTCCGGCATCAGCACCGGGTGGAACTGGAGCGGGTTGACGAGCGGTCCGGCCCAATCTTTCTTAAGGTCGTACGTGATCGTGCCCGATCCGTTCGGCTCACCGCGCAAAACGGCGGAGTCGCCGGTCTGGCTGACCTCCAACTGCGCGTCTGCAGACGCCGTCCGAAGATTCGTCATCGAGTGAAGCGTCTCGCCCGCCCAGTGCGCCGGAAGTTGGAGAGAGACGGCACCGTTGGCTCCGAGGGGGAACTGGGCGGTCACGTGCAGCACGAGGCCATCAGGTCCCGATTCCGCGCGGAATCGATAGGTCCAGGTCGCGCCGGCGGGCGAAGCGGCGAATTGGCACTCGGCTCGCGCCTCGACTGCGCAAGACACGAGGAACCAGCCGGAGACCAGCGCAACGAACCACCGAGGCATTGCGCACATTGGTATCGCCAGCCGATTCTAGCGTGGCCGCCCTAGCAGATTATCTGGCATAAACAACCCGTCACCTCCCGTTTACCTGGGGCGAGGTGGTGAGATCGGCGAATGGCGACTTGGTCGCGCTCGCCCTCGAGTAATTTCCTCCCGTCGTTGACGTCGGCACGGTCGGCTTGTTTTCCGGTCGCTGGATTCGGGAATCTGAACTCCGGCAAGTCGGAACCCGAGCGACGTTCCCGCGAGCGTGGTCGAAATGTTTGGATAGTTCTTCTCGGGATCTCCTTGAAAAGCGGCGCCACGATCGTCATCGTCCAGCCGCCGTCGACCCGAGTAACGCCCTGGCGAGATCGCCACAACACCCGCAGCCCGAGGGGCAGCGCCGTTGAACACAATGTCGCATGGCTCGCCGGGATC
>JBPYEE010000411.1:0-23421 GCA_051985095.1 Vicinamibacterales bacterium
GCCGAGGATGCCGCTCATGTCAATCGCGTGCGCGCTGACTTCGAACTGTTTCGTCTCTTCCGGCTTTTGCCGCAGGTCGGGCTCGAGCGCTTCGACCACGCGAATGTCGGGATCGACCGCCGTCTCCACCTCTGCTTCGGTCAAACCCGCTCCTCTTGTTGCCGAGGGGTCCGCCTCGAGGGCGAACAGATCGGTACTCATGAACGGCGACTCCCCGCTCAACCGCTGCGCGATGACGCCATCCGGGTCGGGGGCGCCGAGCAATTCGAGCGCCCGCCGGAACCGCTCGATGTTGGCCCGCTCCCACGGTTCCCGCGCCACCAGGTCCTCGGCGATGAACTGCGCTTCGGTCGCCATTCCGGCGGCGATATACGCATCGGCCAGCTGCGCCTGAGCGCTGAACATCGTCGCTTCCAGACCGCCGTCGACGCAGATCTCGACAAGGTACATGAGCGCCGGAATGTGATTCGGCACGCGCGTGACGAACTCCTGCAGCACGGCGGCGGCGCCGGGCCAATCGCCCTGGGCGACGGCCACATCGGCCACGAGTTCGACGACGCGAAAGCCCGGCTCGGCCTGCCGCTCGGCCACCTTCCAGCCGAGCATCGCGATCTCTTCGCGGCGGGAGGCGTCCTCGTCGAGGAGTCGTCTGAGGATCGCGAGCCCCCCGTCCGTGTCGCCGCCGCGCAGCTGGATCTCGGCGACGGTCTTCAGCAGGCCGGGATCATCGCCGGCGGTTTCGGCGGTCAGGTACTCGGCGGCGGCGGCGATGTCGCCGCTGGCGACAAAGGCGCGGGCCAGCTCCGCGCGCAGTTCGGCGTCGTCGGGATTCGCCGCGGCCGCCTGCCGCAGCGTGGCGCGCGCGTCGTCGCCGCGGCCCTGCGCGTCGAGCGTGGCGGCGATGCCGCGGAACTGTTCGACCGTCGTGGCGCACTCACGCGCGCGGGCATAGTCGCCCGCTGCGCTGTAGACGGCGAGGAGCTTTTCGCGGATGTCGTCGCTGTCGGGGTTGAGTTTCGCGCCCCCGCGCAGCACTTCGATCGCCTCGTCGTGCCGCCCTTTCTCGCTCAGCTCGCCCGCGATCTCCTGGAAATCGGTCATCGCTCCCGCGACGTCGCCCATCTCGATCCGCGCGCTGGCGGCCGCGAGGCGGCCGTCGTAGTCGTCGGGATCGAGCGATCCGAGACGGATTTTCGCCTGCAGGGCGCCGCGCGTGTCGCCCTTGTTCTGGCGCAGCACGATGAGCGTATTGAGATGCGCCCGGGCGTCGGCGTACAGGCGCTGGACGGCGAGGATTTCGGCCAGCTGCAGCAGCCCGTGCTCGTGATGGGGTTTGAGCTTCAGGATCTTCTTGTAAATGGCGGCGGCTTTGGCGGCGGCCCCTTGTTCGTTCAGGTGATCGGCGACCTCGAGGAACTGCGCAACGGCCTTCTCGGTCTGGCCGGCGCGCGTGTACAGGTCGCCGAGGACGTTCTTCGCGTTCCAGTCGTGCGGCGCGTCCTCAACGAGATGCACGTACTCGGCGATGCCGGCGTCGATCTTCCCCTGCCGGATCAGCTTTTCGGCGTTGCGCAGCGTCTGCGCGCGGTCAAGGGCCACAGGGAATTTCAGTCAATCGTATCAAACAGCGTCGGCGGCCGAAACGTGCGGCGGTGCATTTGCGAGTAGCCAAACCGCGCAACGGCGTCGAGATGATCGGCCGTCGCGTAGCCCTTGTGCCGATCGAACCCGTAGCGCGGGTCGGCAGAGTGGAGCACGAGCATGTGACGATCCCGCGTGACCTTGGCGACGATCGATGCCGCGGCAATGGCCGAGCAGCGGCGATCGCCGTGCACGACCCGGCGCTGCGCCATCGGCAGGTCCGGAACGCGAAACGCGTCGACCAGCACGATGTCCGGCAGCGGCACCAGCGCGAGGACCGCGCGCTGCATCGCGCGCAGCGAGGCCTGATGGATATTGATGCGGTCGATTTCTTCGGGATCGGCGGCGGCCACGGCCCACGAGATGGCGTGTTGCACGATGCGCTCGTACAGCCGCTCGCGCTCGGCCGCAGGCACGAGCTTCGAGTCGCAGACGCCCGGAATGTGCTTCTCGGGATGCAGCACGACCGCGGCCGCCACCACCGGCCCGGCCAGGCACCCGCGGCCCGCCTCGTCCACCCCCGCGACGTGCACGAAGCCCACGCGCCGGAGCGCGTTCTCGAGCGTGCGCATCGCGGGGACGCGGACCATGGGGTCGTTAAGCCGGGGTTTTCGCGTGGTCCCGCATGCGGGCCGCCTTACCCTTGAGGTCGCGCAGATAATAGAGCTTCGCACGCCGCACCTTGGCCGACTTGGTCACTTCGACCTTCTGAATCGTCGGCGAGTGCAGCGGGAAGATGCGCTCGACGCCCTGGCCGAACGAGACCTTGCGGACCGTGAACGACGCCCGCGTGCCGCCGCGATGGACGCCGATCACGACTCCTTCGAAAATCTGGATCCGTTCCTTGTCGCCTTCCCGCACCTTCACGTGTACGCGGACGGTATCGCCCGACTTCATCGCCGGCCGCGCGGCCAATTGCGATTTTTCCACCAGCTCAATCGCGCCCATGTCGCAACTCCTTCAGCAGCTCTTTCTCTTCTTCGTCCAGAACGGCGTCGCCCAGCAGGTCTGGCCGGCGTTCGAGCGTTCGCGCCAGCGCTTCCCGCTTCCGCCACCGTCGGATTTCCGCGTGATTCCCCGACAGCAACACATCCGGCACCCGCAGGTTGGCAATCTCGGGCGGGCGCGTGAACTGCGGAAAATCGAGGAGTCCCCGATTGAACGAGTCCTCCGCCACCGATTGCTCGTCGCCAACCACCCCGGGCACCAGACGCGCGATCGCATCGAGCATGACGAGCGCCGGCAACTCGCCGCCCGACACGACATAGTCGCCGATCGACAGCTCCTCGGTCACGCGATCCCGCACCCGATCGTCGACCCCTTCATACCGTCCGCAGAGGAGCGCGATGTGCCGCTCGCCGCTCAACCGCCGGGCGATCTCCTGGGTGAAGCGCCGGCCCTGCGGTGACGTCAGAATCACCGCGACCCGCGTCCCCCGCTGCGCTTCGATCGCATCGAGCGCCCGGAAGATCGGGTCCGGCTTCAGCACCATCCCCGGTCCGCCGCCGTACGGCACGTCGTCGACGACCCGGTGCCGATCGGTCGTGAAGTCGCGCAAGTCGCGCACCGTCACCTCGATCGTCCCGCGATCGATCGCGCGTCGCAGGATGCCGGCCCGCAGTGGCTCCTCGATCATCGCCGGAAAGATCGTCACGATGTCGAACGTCACGCGTTCAGATCCAGCAGCCCGTCGGGCGGCGCGATCACGATCCGCTTCGCCGCCGGGTCGACGGCGGTGCAGATTTCCGATGCGAGCGGCACCAGGATCTCGCCGCGTGCGCCGGTCACGACCAGGCGGCTGCCGTGCAGCGTCCCTTCGACATCGCTCACGACGCCGACCTCACCGCCCGCGGCCGTGACCACTCGACAGCCAATCAGGTCGTGCCGGTAAAACATTCCGTCGGGCAACGCCGTCAGCTGCTCGACTGGCACCCGCAACTCGTGACCGGCAAGCGCCTCGGCGGCGTCCATCGAACCGATCCCGTCGATTGACAGGACGGGGCGGTCGTGCTGAAACCGAACCGCGGTCAGCGTCAGCGGCTCGATCCGGCCCTGGCGCTCGATGAACAGTTCCGCGCCGGGCTGAAATCGCGCTTCCGGGAAGTCCGTCGCCACATCGACGATTACCTGCCCGCGGTTGCCGTGCGCCCTCGCAATGCGGCCGACGACGGCCATCGTCGACCACTCATTCATCGCGCCTCGCGGATCTCGAGCGTCACCTGCTTCCCTTCGCGTTCGCCCGCCGTCGACGCCAGCGTGCGCAGCGCCGCGGCCGTCCGCCCCTGCTTGCCGATCACCTTGCCGATGTCGCCGGGCGAGACGAACAGCTCAATGAGCGTCAGGTGCTTGTGTTGCGACTCGACCACCCGGACATCGTTGGGACGATCGGCCAGCGCCCGGGCCAGCACCTCGACGACGTCGCGCACACCGGCCACGTCACTTCGCCTCGGCGGCGGGCGGCGGCGGAGCCGCGGCCGGCGCCGGCGTCAGATGCCGCGCCAGGAGCGTGCGCACCGAGTCCGATGGCTGCGCGCCCTTCTTGATCCAGAACTCGACGCGCTCCTTGTCGATCTTGACGACCGCCGGCTTGGTCCGCGGGTTGTAGTGTCCGAGGATTTCGACGAACGAACTGTCGCGCGCGGCGCGCGAATCGGTGACGACGACGCGGAAAAACGGACGTTTCTTGGATCCCGCCCGCCGCAAACGGATGACGACCATCGCTGACTCCTGATTGGCTCGCGCGCTCGTGTCGCTCGCCTGGTTCGCTGCGGCAAGCAGCCGTCGGTGACCACCTGACGGCTGTCGAGCCTCGCCGGGTCACCGGCGAGAGCGCAGCATCTGCATCGCCTGACGGCGGGCTTTCTTGCCGCCGCCGCTCAGCCCGGCCATCCCGCCGAGCTGCTTCAACATCTTCTGCATCTGCACGAACTGCTTCAGCAGACGATTCACTTCCTCGACCGACGTCCCGCTGCCCCTCGCGATCCGCTTGCGGCGGCTCCCGTTGATGATGTGCTGCTTCCGCCGCTCGTCGGGCGTCATCGAGTTGATGATTGCCTCGACCCGCGTGATCTGCTTCTCGTCGGGCTGATTGTCCGCCAGCGCCTTCACGTTCCCCATCCCCGGCAGCATGCCGAGGATCTGCTCGAGCGGCCCCATCTTCCGGATCGTCTTCAGCTGATCGCGGAAGTCTTCGAGCGTGAATTCGTTCGCCCGGATCTTCTCTTCGAGCTTCTCCGCATCTTCCCGCTCGATCGCCTGCTCGGCCCGCTCGATGAGCGACAGCACGTCGCCCATGCCGAGCACGCGCGACACGAAGCGATCCGCATGGAACGCTTCGAGGTCCTCCAGGCGCTCGCCGCTGCCGACAAACGCGATCGGGACGCCCACGACCGAGACGACCGAGAGCGCCGCGCCGCCACGCGCATCGCCATCGAGCTTCGTCAGCACCACGCCGGTGACCCCGACGCGCGCATTGAACTCGCCGGCGCTCTTGATCGCGTCCTGGCCGGTCATCGCATCGGCGACAAACAGCCGGTCGCTCGGATCGGTGGCCGCCTTGATCGCGACGAGCTCGTGCATCAACTCATCGTCGATGTGCAGCCGGCCGGCGGTGTCGACGATCACGGTGTCGAAGCCGAGGTTGCTCGCTTCGGCCACGGCCCCCCGGGCGCGGGCCACCGGATCCATGACGCCGGCCGGATCGTGGACCCGCACACCCGCTTTCCGTGCGACGACCTCCAGCTGCTGAATCGCGGCGGGCCGTTTCACGTCGGTCGAGACCAGCAGCGGATGCTTCCCCTGCCGCGTCAACCATTTCGCCAGCTTCGCCGACGTCGTGGTCTTGCCCGCGCCCTGGAGGCCGAGCATCAGCACGACGCGCGGCCGCTGGGACGAGGGCTGCAGCCCACCGTGGGCGTCGCCGAAGAGCGCGACCATCTCGTCGCGCACGATGGCGACGACCCGCTGCGAGGGATCCAGGCCGCCGCGCAGGACGCCCCCTGCCTCCATCACCGCATCCATCGCCCGATCGCGGACGCGGTCGATGAACGCTTTGACGACCTTGAAGTTGACGTCGGCCTCGAGCAGCGCGAGGCGAATCTCGCGGAGCGCGGATTCGATGTTCTCAGGCGTCAGCCTCGCCGCACCGCGCAGGGTCTTGAAAACGTCTTGCAGGCGTGTGCTGAGGGACTCCAACATGACCGCTAACTCGCTCTACCGCAAACGCTTATCGTAGCGGACGGGCTGGCGGGCTGTCAATGCGTCGGCGCTTTGGTCGGCGCGAGCTCTGCGCGCAGGGCGTGGAGGCGTTCGATGGCGTTGCGCAGGGCGGCGACAATCGCGTTGGCCGATCCGGCATCGGCCTGCAGTTCCGCGGCGGCCTTGGTCAAGAGCGCCGCCGTGGCTTCGACCTCGGACGCCCTGACCGCCTCCGACTGGCGCACGAGCAGCTCCAGGTGATCCATACAGGCGCGCACCAGTTGTTGACCCAGTTCCGAGTTCGCGCGTTCGGCCGCCTTCATGCCGACCATCAGGAAGTCCGAACACGCGCGCAGCTGACCTTTGACACTCATAGGGGCCGGGGGGCCCTTCCTTATACCCCGGACAACTTGTGCCCGAGTTTTTCTTTTTTGGTCTTGAGGTAGCGCCGCGTGTGATCCGATGCGGGCACTTCGAGTGGCAGCCATTCGCTGACCGACAACCCATACCCCTCGATACCGACAAGCTTGCGCGGATTGTTGCTGAGCAGCCGCATCGACCGCACGCCGAGCTCGCGGAGGATTTGCACCCCCACGCCGTAATCTCGCTGATCCGCCTTGAACCCGAGGCGCTCGTTGGCTTCCACCGTATCGAATCCCTCGTCCTGCAGCTCGTAGGCGCGAATCTTGTTCGCCAGGCCGATGCCGCGTCCTTCCTGATTGAGGTACAGGAGGACCCCACGCCCTTCGGCCGCAATCTTGTGGAGCGCGGCGTGCAACTGCGCACCGCAATCACACCGCGCCGAGTGGAACACGTCGCCGGTCAGGCAGGAGGAGTGCACGCGGACGAGCACGTTCTGCCCGTCGCCGACCTCTCCACAGACGAGCGCCGTGTGTTCCTGTCGGGTCACCTGGTCCTCGAAGACATGAACCTGAAAGTCTCCGTGCTCGGTCGGCAGCTTCGCCGCCGCCAGGCGCTTCACCAGCGACTCATTCCGCATTCGGTACTTGATCAGATCGGCCACGGTAATCATCAGCAGATTGTGTTTTTTCGCGAACTTGGTCAACTGGGGCACCCGCGCCATCGTCCCGTCTTCGTTCATGATTTCGCAGATCACGCCGGCGGGATAGAGGCCGGCGATCCGTGCGAGATCCACCGCCGCTTCGGTCTGTCCGGCGCGCACGAGCACCCCGCCGGTGCGGGCGCGCAGCGGAAACGTGTGCCCGGGGCGGATCAGATCCGACGGCCTGGTGGCCGGGTCGATCGCCGCGAGCACCGTCGTCGCGCGATCGGCGGCCGAAATGCCGGTCGTCGTCGATCCGCGCGCTTCGATCGAGACGCAGAAGGCGGTGTCGAAGCGGGAGCTGTTCTGCGACACCATCAACGGAATCTCGAGTTCGTCGAGCCGCTCGGGGGTCATCGACAGGCAGATCAGACCGCGGCCGTGACGCGCCATGAAGTTGATCGCGTGGGGGGTGATCTTCTCGGCGGCGATGGTCAAATCACCCTCGTTCTCCCGATCTTCGTCGTCGACGACGATGACCATGCGCCCGGCACGGATCGCCTCGATCGCGTCGTCGATGCGCGCGAAGGGCGAGTGCCGCCTGCGGGCCCCTTTCGCTATTTCCATCAGTGGGTCACCTCTCCCGGCCCCGGACCGTGGACCGGCAGCCCGGCCAGCTCGGCGGCGCGGACCACGTACTTTCCGACCATATCGCATTCGAGGTTCACGCGATCGCGAATCTGGGCCCGTGCCAGATTTGTGTGCGACATTGTGAACGGAACGATCTGCACGTCAAACCGATCGGGTCCGAGCCCGGCGACTGTGAGGCTGATGCCGTCGACGGCAATCGAGCCTTTCGGGACAATCAACGGCGCCAGCGGGGCGGGATAGCTGACGGTCAACCAGTGGAAATCGGCGTCGGCGCGCAGCGCCTCGATGTGACCGATGGCGTCGACGTGGCCCTGCACGAAATGTCCCCCGAAGCGGCTGTCAGCCCGCAGCGGCCGCTCCAGGTTCACCGGGCTGCCGGGCGCCAGCGACCCCAGCGTCGTCACTCGCACGGTCTCGGGACCGACCTCCGCGTGGAACTCGCCCGCCACGGCGAGGATCACGGTCAGGCAGACACCATTGACCGCCACGCTGTCGCCCGGCGTCAGTGCGGGGGCCAGCGGCGTGCCGATGCGCAGGCGGAATCCGCCGCCGGTCGGCGTGCGTTCGACCAACTCGCCGAGGGCTTCAACCAGTCCGGTGAACATACCCTTCCACCAGCACGTCGGGCCCAAGTGCCTCGACCCGCCGATCGTACAGCGCAGCCGATACGCACGGGCGGCCCGGCAGCAGCGCCACCCCATCCGGACCAAGCACGCGCGGCGTAATGTAGAGGCTCACGCAGTCCACGAGCCCCTCATCCCATGCCGACGCGACGACCTCGGCGCCGCCTTCGAGGAGCAGCGATCCGATTTCGCGGCGTGCCAGCGGTTCGAGCGCCGCCCGGAACGTCCCGTCTCGCGCAACGACGATCTCGGCACCCGCCGCTTCGAGCGGCAGCCGGACCTCAGCAGACTCGGCCGCCTCGGCCGTGGTCACGATGATGACAGGCCCCGCCGCACGTGTCGAGAGCACTTTGGCGTCAACCGGCGTGCGCAGCCGACGATCGAACAACACTCGGGTCAGCGGGCGCTCTCGAAACGGGCCGCGCGGGGTCAACAGCGGATCGTCGACCAGCAGCGTGTTGATGCCAACGCCAATCGCGTCGACCTCCGCTCGGATGGCATGCGCGTGGCGGTCCGCCTCGGCCGACGTCAGCTGCGTACGGCGGCCCGGCGCTTCGGCGATGCAGCCGTCGAGGCTCGTCGCGGCCTTCAGGATGACGAACGGCCTCCCCCGGCGCATCAGCGTAAAAAACGGACGATTGAGCGCCTCCGCCTGGTCGGCGGCGAGCCCGACGTCCACCGTGACACCATGCGCGCGCAGGTAGTGGAATCCTCGGCCGTTGACGAGCGGATTGGGATCCTGGGTGGCCGCCACGACCCGAACAATTCCGGCCTCCACCACCCGCTCGACGCACGGCCCTGTGCGCCCATGGTGCGCGCATGGCTCCAACGTGCAGTACAGAGTGGCGCCGTGCGCCCGCGGCCCGGCTTCTGCCAGCGCCCCGATCTCCGCATGCGCGTCGCCAGCCCGCGCGTGATAGCCCTGTCCGAGGACCACGCCGTCGGGCGAGACGATGACCGCGCCAACCAGCGGGTTCGGACTGGTGCGCCCGCGACCGCGGGCCGCGTGGAACAGGGCGCGCGCCATGAACTGCTCGTCCGGCGCCGGTCGAGTCACCACGTCACCACTTCTCTTCGAAGAGTCCGTCGACGTATTCGTCCGCATCGAACGGGACCAGATCGTCAATCCCTTCGCCAACGCCCACGTACCGGATGGGCAATCGCAGGTCAGTCGCGATGGCGACGGCGACGCCGCCTTTGGCCGTGCCGTCGAGTTTGGCCAGCACGATCCCGTTGACGCCGGCGGCGCTCATGAATTCACGGGCCTGCGTCACGCCATTCTGACCGACCGTGGCGTCGAGGACGAGCAGCACTTCCTGGGGCGCCCCGCTGACTTCGCGCGCCGCGACGCGGCGGATCTTGCCGAGCTCGTGCATCAGGTTGACGCGCGTATGCAGCCGACCGGCGGTATCGACGAGGATCGGATCGCGCCCCCGGGCCTTGCCCGAGGAAATCGCGTCGAACACGACGGCCGCCGGATCCGCGCCCTCGCGCGCGCGCACCATGTCGACGCCGGCCCGCGCCGCCCAGATCTCGAGCTGTTCGATGGCCGCCGCACGAAACGTGTCGGCGGCACAAATCAGCGGCGACTGCCCGCCGCGCTTCAGCAGGTTCGCGAGTTTCCCCACGGTCGTCGTCTTGCCGGTCCCGTTGACCCCGACGATCAACGTGACCAGGGGGTGGCTCGCGACGACGACCGGCTGATCGACGGCGGCAAATACGCCACGGATTTCATCCTTGACGAGATCTCGGAGGCTGCGGCCGTTCGGGGATTGCGCCTTGACGGTCGCGATGATTCGATCGGTCGCGGCGACGCCGATGTCGGCTGCAATCAGCACTTCTTCGAGCGCATCGATCGTCTCGACGCCCACCGGGCGCGCCCGGCGAACCGGTTCGTCGGCGGCACGGACGATGTCATCGAAGCGGTCGACGATCTGCTGTTTGGTCCGACTGAGACTGTTCTTGATGCGGCCAAGCAAATCCACGTCAGGTCTCCGCGCGTTGCGGTCTGAGCATGAGCGCGCCGATCGCCATCCGGGCGTCGGTGCGGCCGGCGAGCACCTCGGCCATCTGGGTCGTGATTGGCAACTCGACGCCATACTGCTCGCCGAGGGCGAGCGCGGCGCCGGTCGTGCGCACACCCTCCGCGACCATCTTCATGCCGGCCAGGATCTCGCTGAGCGCGCGGCCGCGCGCCAATTCCATGCCGACGTGCCGATTGCGGCTCAGGGTGCCGGTGCACGTCACGACCAGGTCGCCCAGACCGCTCAGGCCGGCGAGCGTTTCGCGCCGTCCGCCCGCGGCACACGCGAGGCGAGACATTTCCGCCAGCCCGCGGGTGATGAGCGCGGCCAGCGCATTGTGCCCAAGGCCCAGGGCTTCGATCACCCCGGCGGCGATGGCGATGATGTTCTTCAGCGCGCCGCCGATCTCGACGCCGACGACATCGTCCGATCCGTAGAGGCGGAACGTGGGCCCCCGAAACTCAGCCTGCACGAGAGCCATTGCACCCGGATCAGCCGAGGCCGCGAGAATCGCCGTGGGCAGTTCCTGCGCGACCTCGGACGCAAAGCTCGGTCCCGACAACACCACAATCGGGTGATCGGGCCCGACCTCACGCGCAACGACCTCTGACATGCGCAGGTTCGTGTTGCTCTCGAGGCCCTTGGTTGCACTGACGATGACCGCCCTCTCGGTCAGGTGCGGCGCCGCCGAGCGCAGGGCCGCGCGGAACCCGTGCGAGGGAACTGCGGCGACGACAAACTCGGACTGCTCGAGCGCGATATCCATGGCGTGGGTCATCGTGATGGCCGGCGGCAGCACGACGTCGGGTAAGTACACCGCGTTCGCCCGCCGCGCCAGCATGTCCTCGATGAGCACGGGGTCGCGCCCCCACAGGCGGACCTGATGGCCGACGCGAGCCAGGTGCACCGACAGGGCGGTTCCCCAGCTGCCGGCGCCGAGAACCGTGACGCGCCGCACTACGCACGTACCCCGATCCGCCGCTCGGTTCCGGTGCGCAGCCGCATGACATTCGACCGGTGCCGGAACAGAATCACGGCCGACGCGGCGATGGCCGCCCAGACCGCCGGAGGCGGGCTGCCGATTGCGTAGGCAATCGGCGGCAGCGCCAGCGTGGCAAGCAGGGATCCGAGGGAGACGTACTTCGTGACCGCGACGGTTGCGAGGAAAATCGCGAGCACCGGGGGCACCACCGTCGGCGTCAACACGCTGAACACGCCGCAGGCGGTGGCGACCCCTTTGCCGCCTTTGAACCGGAGCCAGACGGGATAGGTGTGGCCGAGGATCGCCGCCAGCCCGGCCAGCGCCGCGGTGGCACCGTCCGGGCGGACGCGCTGCGCGAGCGCGACGCTGGCGGCGCCCTTGGCGAGATCGAGCACGGCCACGAGCACGCCCGGCATCACGCCTGAGGCCCGCATCACGTTGGCGGCGCCGAGGTTGCCGCTGCCGATCGTCCGCAAGTCGCTCGTCCCGAAGCGGCGCGCCAGCACGAGCGCGAACGGGATCGATCCGAGCAGATAGGCAGCGAGCAGCACGATCGTCATGGCGGCGATTCAAGCGTAGCATGCGCGAGCGGCGAGTACGTCGAGCCGGACGGGGACAACTGGCTGTGGTAGAGCGTCACGTGGTCGACGTGAAGGCGCACCGCGCGTCGCGCCGCCGGCAGATCGCGAAGCGCCGTTCGATCGCGGGGACGGGCGTTGCGCCAGCGGCCGAGGGTGAGGTGCGGCTGAAACGCGCGGCGGTCGGTATCAATCCCCAGCGCTGCCATACGTGCGGCCAGCTGGTGTTGCAGGGCGATCATCTCGGCGGCGCCCTCGCCGGCACCGATCCACAGCACACGCGGAGCGCCATGCGGCGGAAACAGACCGATTCGGTCGAACACGGCGTCAAACGCCGGGTGACCGAGCGGCGGCGTCTCGAGGGCGCCGCAGACAGCGGTGACGCGGTCTTCCGGGATCTCGCCGAGAAACACGAGCGTCACGTGCAGCTGGTCAGGCTTGACGAATTTCAGAGACGAGCGGCCAAGCGTCCGGGCGAGGCGCGTCTGCTCGGCCGACATCTCGGCGCGCGCAGCGTCATCGAGGTCGATTGCGAGGAAGAGTCGCATGACCCACCAGCATGAGCCGGAGCATGTTCATCGCAGCGGTCGCCGACTGGTATTTCACGAGGTCTCGTCCTCCGACGAACTGGAACGTCCGCACCCAGTGCTCGTCGTGAACACAGACCGCGATGCAGACCATCCCGACCGGCTTCCCGGGCGTCGCGCCGCCGGGGCCCGCGATGCCGGTGACGCCGATCCCAATCTCCGCCTTCGACCGGTCGCGAACGCCCTGAGCCATGGCGAGCGCGACCGGCTCGCTGACCGCCCCGTGCACGCCGATGAGCGTGTCCGGGATGTCGAGCATTTCTGTTTTTGCCCGGTTGCTGTACGCGACGACGCCCCGATCGAAATAGTCCGAGCTGCCCGGAATGTCGGTCAAGCGGGACGCGAGCAGGCCGCCGCTGCACGATTCGGCGACCGCCACCCGGAGCCGACGGTCCCGCAGGAGATCGCCGACGACGGCCTCGAGTCCTCGCCCGTCGGTGCTGTAGAGGGTGTCGCCGAAGGACGCCTGCAGCTCCAGGACCGCCCGGTTGAGCGCCGCCTCACCGGCCGCGCGGCCCGACGCGCTCGCCGTCAGGTGCAGCTCGATCTGACCGCTGACGGCCAGGATCGTGGTGGCGATGGGAACGGGCTCGGCCATCCATTTCGCGTAAATCGGCTGCGCCTGCGCGTCGATGTCCGACTCGCTGCGCCCGGTCAATTTCAGGACGCGCCGGAACAGCCCGGTGCCAGGCGCCACCGGCGCCAGCCGCTCGCGAACCACCGCGTCGAGCATCGGCGTCATTTCGCGCGGCGGGCCCGGCAGCAGGACGAGCGCCGTCGACCCATGCTCGAGCCAGAGTCCGGGCGCGGACCCATGCGGGTTGTCGAGCACCGTCGCGCCGCGCGGCACCTGCGCCTGCCGCCGGTTGTTGTCCGGCATCCTGAGACCGCGACGCGCGAAGCGCTCCTGGATGGCCGAGACGATCCGCTCGTCGATCTCCAGCGGGACGTCGAGCACGCGCGCCACCGCGTCGCGTGTAATGTCGTCGGCGGTCGGACCCAGCCCGCCGGTCAACACCACCAGATCCGCCCAGGCCAGGACCGACGCGAGCACGGCGGCGAGCTCGTCGATATCGTCCGCGACGACCGCCTTCATCCGGACGTCGTAGCCGACCGCGTTCAGCCGCTCCGTGATCGTCAGTGAGTTCGTGTCGATGCGGTGCGGCGTCAGCATCTCGCTGCCGACCGCCAGAATGCACGCCTTCATCTGAAGAACCACAGCGCGGCGCGCAGGACGAGGTTTGCGTAGACGGCGGCCATGGCGTCGTCGGCCATCACGCCCAGGCCGCCCGGGAGCGCTTCGAGGCGATTGGCGGGAAACGGCTTGAGCACATCAAAGACGCGAAACAGCAGAAAGCCGGCAAACGCGCCGCGCCATCCGACGGGATTCATGAACAAGGTGATCAGCATACCCATCACCTCGTCTATCACAACTTGACCGGGATCGGTTTCGCCAAAATGCCGTTCAGCGACGCTTCCGCTCCAGGAGCCGAGGATGAAGAGCGTGAGGATCGCGAGGCCCTGGGCTCCCGCCGCGTGCGGCACCACGGCCCAGAGCACCAGGCCAGCGGCCGATCCGAACGTGCCCGGCGCCACGGGGAGATACCCGACGCCGAGCGTCGTGGCGATGAGGAGCGCGAGTCGCCTCAACGGACTACGCGCGTGCCGGCGAATCGATCGTGAAGGCCGCGGTGATCGCGGCTGAGAACGGCGGTCAGGAATCCCAGGCCGGCGGGAATCGCGAGCAGGAACCACATCAGCGTACGCAGGAGCGCGCGGCCCACATCGAGCGATTCCGCGTCCGACGAGATCACCCGAATGCCGGCCGCCATCTTGCCGAGCGTCTGGCCGCCCGCCGTGAACGCCACCAGATATCCGCCGTTCTGGACGACCAAGAACGCGATGAGCGGCACCTTCGGCAGAATGGTGAGTTCCTCGAGCGACACACCGCAAACCTGCAGTGTCAGGTACACCACGAGCACATCGACCGCCGCCAGGATCAGGAGATCGATGACCATAGCCACGAAGCGCGCCGCGACGGGTGCGTCCTCGTCCCGGCGCTCGTGCCCGGGCTCGGCCTCGGCAACGTCTGGCCTCGCGCGCGCGGGTCCGCCGCGAGCCGCGGGTGTGCCGGGGGTCGACGGGGCGTCGAGGTCCAGGGCGAAGTCGAGCCCGGGCGTCCGCGGCGGCGTGCCCCTCAGCCGCGGGATTTCTGGCGTCGAGCGGCGGACTGACAGCGGCGTCCGCGGGGCCGAGGGGCGCGTGATGAGCGGCTGATCGTCGTCCGGGGTCGGCGGCGCAAACAGCGGCAGCTCGGTCGTGGCGGGCGGCGCCGGCGCGCGGGACTCGGCCAGCGGGAGGTCATCCAATCCGCCACCGGCGGGCGCCTCCTCGCGGATCGGCAGCTCGGGACTGGCCGCGACGGCCATCAGTGAGAAGTCATATCCGCAATTGCGACACTGCTCGACTCGCTCGAAGCCGAGATAGCCGCACTTGGGACACTTCATGGCCGGTCGGCGATGGCCAGCAGTTGACGCTGGAGGTCGGCGCGCAGCCGGTCCGCATCCGGTTTCTGCGGATCGGTCAACCGTACTTCGTCGAGCTGCGCCAGCGCATCCCGCAGATGACCGCTCGCTGCGAGCACGCGCGCCCGCGCCAGTGCGGTCTCGCCGCGACGCGGCAGGGGCAGCACCGTTTCGTGCGCGACCGGGGTGGTCGGCGGCGGTGGCGGCGCATCGATGAACGCCGCAATCGGCCACACCGTCTGCCAGCCGATCCGCAGGGCCGCCGCGTAGCCCCCGAGGGCGATCACGGCGGCGACCGCACCGATGAGCGCGGCGGCTGCGCCAAACGACTGCCCACGGCCCGAACTGGCCGGCGCCTCGTGTCCACGCGGCACCCGATCCGGATGCGGCGGCATCGCGCTGGCCGCCGACGCGTCGAGGCGATTCATCCGTTCGAGCAGCGCGAGCGCTTCGTCACTCGGCGCGCCGCCATCGATCGCCGCCGTCAACAGGCGGCGTGCCTCGGCGCTTTCACCGCGCCGGAAGGCGTCGACGCCGTGCTGCAGCATCTCTTCCGATTCGCGCTGGCGCTCGGCCATCGCGCTGCGGGCGCGCTCGATGTACGCACGAGCCCGGGCGTGGCTGCGATCGAGAAACAGCGCGCGCGTCCACACGTTGATGGCTTGCTGGTACTGCGCGGCGAAGTAGTGGTCGAGGCCGGTGAGGAGCAACTCCTCGATCTTCGCGTCGCGATCCCCTGCCGACGTCGCGTCCCCGGCGTGCGACGGATCGCTACGGACAGAGTCGTTCATGGAGCGGGCGAAATTATAACATCGACATTGCGCATTTCAGATTGTAGATTTCCCGGTTTATGGCTCTGATCGAGTGCATTCCGAACGTCAGCGAAGGCCGTCGCCCCGATGTGATCGCGCGCCTCGCCGCGGCGATTGCCGCGACGCCCGGCGTCCGCCTGCTGGATCATTCGTCGGATCCGTCACACAACCGATCGGTATTCACCTTTGCCGGCAACGCCGAGGCGGTGGAGCGCGCCGTGCTGTCGCTCTTCGAGGTCGCCGTCGCGACCGTCGATCTCCGCACGCACACCGGCGAGCATCCCCGGCTGGGCGCCGTCGACGTCGTGCCGTTCGTGCCGATCGAAGGGGTGACGATGGCCGGGTGTGTCGATCTGGCCAAGCAGGTCGGCGCCACCGTCGCCGCGCGCTTTGGCGTTCCGGTGTATCTGTACGAAGAGGCCTCGAGCAATCCGCTTCGCAAGAATCTCGAAGACATCCGTCGCGGCGAATTCGAAGGGCTGGCGGCGAAGATGGCCACGGCGGGCTGGGCGCCGGATTTCGGGCCGTCCGCGCCGCACCCGACCGCCGGCGCCTCAATCGTGGGCGCGCGCATGGCGCTCATCGCCTACAACATCAACCTCGCGACCGACCGGCTCGACGTCGCCAAGAAAATCGCCGGCGCCATTCGTTACAGCAGCGGCGGCTACCGATACGTGAAGGCTGCCGGCTTCAAACTCGAGGACCGCGGGATCGTGCAGGTCTCGATGAACCTGACCAACTACGAGAAGACACCGATCTTCCGCGTCTTTGAAACGGTCAAACGCGAGGCCGCACGCTACGGGGTCGCGATTCTCGAAAGCGAGATCGTCGGGCTGGTCCCCTCCGCGGCGCTCGCGGCCGCCGCCGAGTTCTATCTGCAGATGGCGGGGTTCACGCCCTCGCAGGTGTTGGAAACCCGGTTACGCGAAGACGGCGCGGCAACCGGTCAGTAACTGGCCAGTTGATCGTCCTCGTCAACGCGGCGGGACGGCGCGATCCCGAAGGTCTTCATCTTGCGGTACAGGTTGCTGCGCTCGACGCCCAGGACCTCCGCGGTGCGCGACATGTTGCCCTGCTGTTCGGCCAGGGTCCGCAGAATGAGATCGCGCTCGAAACGATCCCGCGCCGCGTGCAGCGTCAGCCGCTCGGGGAGCGGCTGCGTTTCCGCTGCCCGAGCGACGCCGCTCGATTCGAGAAATCCCAGGTCGGCGCCCGCAATCACATCGCCCAGCACCATGATCATCAGCCGTTCGATGACGTTGCGCAGTTCGCGCACGTTGCCGGGCCACGGGTACTGCTGCAGCGCGGCCCGCGCGTTCGGCTCGAAGTTCTTGGCGCGCCGCCCGTACTCGTGGGCCAGTTCGGCCATGAAGTGGTCCGCGAGCAGCGGAATGTCCTCCTGCCGGTCGCGCAGCGGCGGCACGAAAATGGGAATGACGTTCAGGCGGAAGTACAGGTCCTCGCGAAAGTGCCCCGCGCGAATCTCGCTCTGCAGATCCTTGTTGGTCGCCGCGAGCACGCGCGCGTCGACCTTGACGCGCTGGGTCGAGCCGACGGGCTCGAGCGTCTGCTCCTGCAGGACGCGGAGGACCTTGGCCTGCGTTTTGAGCGTCATGTCGCCGATCTCGTCGAGGAAGATCGTGCCGGCGTCGGCGGCCTCGAACTTCCCGCGACGATCCGCGACGGCCCCCGTAAACGCGCCGCGCACGTGGCCGAACAGCTCGCTCTCGATCAATTCCTCCGGGATGGCGGCGCAGTTCACCTCGACGAAGGCGGCGGCGTGGCGGCGGCTCAGCGCGTGAATCGTCCGCGCGACCAGTTCTTTGCCGGTCCCGTTCTCTCCGTAGATGAGCACACGGCCGTTGGTCGGCGCCGCCATGGCGACCTGCTCGCGCAGCTGCCGCATCGCATAGCTCTCGCCGACCATCGTGTGCGTGCGGTCGACCCTGGCGCGCAGCGCCCGGTTCTCGGCCTCCAGCCGCCGCTGCCGTATCGCGTTGCGGATGACCAGCACCGTTTTCTCGAGCGAGAGCGGCTTCTCGACGAAGTCGAACGCACCCATCTTGATCGCCCGAACGGCCGACTCGATGTTGCCGTGGCCCGAAATGAGGACGACCTGCGCATCGACCTGGCGTTCCCGCAGCCGGGCCAGCGTCGCGAGCCCGTCCATCCCCGGCAGCCACACATCGAGCACGATCACATCCACCGACCCGCGCGTGACGCGATCGAGACACGCCTCGCCGCTCGATACCGCTTCGACGCCGTAGCCCTCGTCGTGCAGCACGCCGCTCAGCGAGGACCGCACGCCAGGCTCGTCGTCGACGATGAGGATGGTCGGTCTCAACAGGGCAGCTCGATTGTAAATCGCGTGCCGTGCGGCGTGTTGTCGCCGACATCGATGCTGCCGCCGTGCTCGGCGATGATTCGGCGCACGATGGCGAGGCCGAGCCCGCTGCCGCGGCGCTTGGTCGAGTAGTACGGCAGGAACAGCTTGTCACGCTCCGCGACCGGTATGCCGGGCCCGTCGTCGGCGACGGTCACCCGCACGAGGCTGTTGGCCGGATCGAGCTGCGTCTCGACGAGGATCTGCCCGCAGCGCTCCATGGCTTCGATTGCATTGTCGATCAGATTGATCATGACGCGTTTGATCTGCTCCGCATCGAGGCGCACCAGCGGCAGCGCCGTCGCAAACCGCTGTTCGATACCGACGTCGGTGAACAGGCCGTTATAGAGGGCGACCGTGTCGGTGATCAGCTGCGCCAGATCCGTCGGCATCGTCTTGGGCGCCGGCATCCGCGCGAACTGGGAGAACTCGTCGACCAGCCCCTTGAGCGATTCGACCTCGCCGACAATTGTCGTCGTGCACTCGTCGACCAGCGCCCGCGCCGGCGGCGCGGCGGTCGAAAAATGACGCCGCAGCCGTTCAGCGCTGAGTTGAATCGGCGTCAGCGGGTTCTTGATCTCGTGCGCCAGCCGGCGCGCGACCTCGCGCCACGCGGCCACCTTCTGGGCGCGAATCAGCGGCGTGACGTCATCCACGACCAGAATGACGCCTTCCGGCGCACCGGCCTCCCCCACGAGCGTCGTCGAGACCACCGCCAGATGGAGCTCCTGCCCCGCGCGTGGAATCGAGATCTCCTGCGCCGCCGGTTCCCCGCGCATGCGGCCGCCGGTCATCAGTAACGCCGCCAGCGGCTGCAAATCGGTGCGATCGAACGCGGCGCGCAACGACTGCCCGACGATCGCGCGATCGAGGCTCAACAGGCGCGCCGCGGCGCTGTTGATCGTGGTGACGACGCCGGTGGCGTCGACCGAGACGACGCCGGTCGTGATGCGCTCGAGAATCGTTTCGATGTACCGCCGCCGCCCTTCGATCTCGACCGCTTTGCGCTCCAGTTCGACCGTCGACCGATCGACCTTGCGGCGGCTGGCCGCCAGCTCGCTCGCCATCGCGTTGAAGGCGTCGACCAACGCCCCGAACTCGTCGTTGCTCTGCGGCTCGATCCGTTGATCGAGGCGGCCGGCGCCGATTTCGCGCGCCGCCGCCGCGAGCAGCAGGACGGGACGGGTAATCCGTTTGGCGATGTAGAGGCCCATCCACGTCGACCCGACCAGGATGAGCAGCGTGACCATCAGGAAGAACGACAGATACACACCGGCCAGCGGCCGCTTCAACACACGCAGCTGGTTGTAGTTCTCGAAGGCCTGCGTCATCCGGCGCGATCGCGCCGCGAGATCGCCAGACAGATAGTCCGTCGCGACCACCACGCCCGCCGCCTTGCCGTCTTTCGACCGAATCACGGCGGCCGCGTGCAGCAGGTCGCCGGAGCTGCCGGGCGCGTCGACGGGTCGCGCCGTCGCGCCCTGGAGGAGTGCCTGCGCCGCCAGGCGGTCCGTGGCGGGGCGGCTGTAGCCGGGTGGCAGCGCGGCGGCGGTGACCTCGACGGCCGGCTCGAGCCGCGACGGCGCGCTGGCCGGGCGGACGCGATAGACGGCCACCACCTGGAGCCGCGCCCGCGTGACGTCGGCGGCGACCAGGTCGCGAATCGCCGTCCCCTCCGGGCCGGCGAGGTCGGCTGCGGCGAGCCGCCGGGCAATCCGGGCCGCCTGATCGGCGACGAGGAACTGACGCTCGCTGTAGTAGTCGCTGGCGATCTTGTTTGCCGAATTGAGGATGTCGTCCATCGGCGCGTTGAACCAGCGATCGACGCTCTGGATCATCAGCTCGCTGCCGACCAGCAGGACGAGTACGGCCGGAATGAAGGTCATGCCGAGCAGCAGCAGCACGAGCTTGGCGCGGAACCGCGCGAAGGGCAGCGCGCGGCGACGCTCGACGATCAGCTTGATGACGTTACGCGCCAGGACGAACACCAGCGCCGTCAACATCGTCAGGTCCGCGGCCGACAGCGCGTACAGAACCGACTCGCTCAGAAAATCGGGCGAGAACCGGGAAGTGCCGCCGGCCAGCATCATCAGACCGGCGAAGAGCGCCAGCAGAATCGCGATGCCGCCGAGAATCAACCGGGGGTTGTCGCGAAACGGACGGCGCGGCGGCTCCACTGGCGAGGGCGGTGAGCTCGTCGTCGGTCGTGGGACAGTCGACGCGACGGTAGCAGCCATCGTTACTCTTTCGGGTTCAACAGATCCTTCAGTTCGTCGGCGAATTCATGGATGTCACGAAAGTGCCGATAGACCGACGCGAACCGTACATAGGCAACTTTATCGAGCCGCTTGAGCTCCTGCATCACAAAACTGCCGATGTCTGCGGTCGAGATTTCCTTCTCGGGCCGCTCCTGCAGCGTGGCTTCGACGCGATCGGCGATCGTTTCCAGCGCCGCCACGCTGACCGGCCGCTTCTCACAGGCCTTGAGCAGCCCCGCGATGAGCTTCGGCCGCTCGAACCGCTCGCGCGTGCCATCCTTCTTCACCACCATGTAGGGGATCTCGTCGATGCGTTCGTAGCTGGTGAATCGCTTGCCGCATTCGAGGCACTCGCGGCGGCGGCGGATGACTTCGCCTTCCTTCGACTCCCGCGAGTCGACGACCTTGTCCCCCAGATGCCCACAGTACGGACACTTCATGGCCTAGGCGGTCCGCTCTTCGGCCCGACGCGTCAGGTCACGCATCGTGTCGAGATTCAACCCGGCCTGGGCAGCGAAGACGAGGCCGAGGAGCAGCGACGGGCCGACCGAACACAGGTGCGCCAGAATCGCCGCGCCGACGGCCGCGTCGTCCGGCGCGGCGAAAAACGTCGTCGCGCTGTACCGGAACGCGGCGTGAAACCCGCCGATCGCTCCTGGCGTGGGAACCGCCACGCCGAGAACCAGCAGCGCCAGCATGACAAACGTCCCGGGAAACGGCACCGGCAGACGAAACGCCGCGGCGATCGCCCAGATGCCGGCTGCAATCGTGAGCCACAGCGGAACCGACCACCCGAGGGCGACCAGCAACCGTTGGGGCCGTCGCACCACCGCGAGCCCCTGCGCGAATTGCTCCACGACGCGCGCCAGCGCGGCCGACATCGTCGGGACGACGCGCGCGAGTCGCGCCGTTGTCCGCCCGAGGCGTGCGGGGTTGCCGGCAAGGGCGACCAGGACGGCGAGTGCCACGACTGATCCCACGGCGGCGGTGGTCACGGCCCGCGTCAGCCACGCGAACGCGGCCCGGTTCGCCGCGACGGTATCGCCGGCGAAGACGAGCACGTACGCGGCGACCAGGGTGAGGACGGTGATGACGTCGAGCAGCCGCTCCAGCACGATCGTCGCAAACGCCGCGGTCGCGCTCACCCGCTCGGCCGGAGTCGACGTGCGGGCCAGAAAGTACGGGCGAATGACCTCGCCGGCGCGGGCGGGCAGGATCGTGCTCGCGGCAAATCCCACGGCCGTGGCCCGGAAGGCGGTCCGGAACCGCGTGTGACCGAGCGGCTCGAGCAAGTAACGCCAGCGGTATGACCGGATTGCGAGCGTGACGAAGCCGGCGGCGAAGGAGACCGCCAGCCATCCCGGGCGGGCGTGCACCATATCCGCGGCGACGCGCCGCAGATCGACGTGGCGCAGAAACAATGCCAGCAGCGTGGCAGCCACCACCAACACGAGAGCGGTCCGCAGCCGGGTTCGCATCGCGACTCGAGCGCCCTTACTATACCGCCCCCCTACATGTTGTTGTTGTATGACGGACACGCACCTTGTAACATGCGTCCCTTCGCCCGCAACGAGGACCGTGTGTTGTCGCTCGCCTCGCCCATCCTGCAGACCACGCTTGCGGACCGACGCCCGGATCGTCAGGGCAAGGTGCGCGACATTTACGAATTCGGCGATCGGCTGCTCATCGTCGCGACCGATCGCATTTCGGCGTTCGATTACGTCCTCGGGTCGGGCATCCCCGACAAAGGGAAGGTGCTGACGCAGCTGTCGACGTTCTGGTTCACCGAGCTCCAGTCGATCGTGCCCAACCACCTCATCGCCACCAACCCTGCGGAGTTTCCCTCGGCAGCCGCGGCCGCGGGCGATCTCCTGCGCGGCCGGTCGATGCTCGTCGCACGCACCGAACCGCTCCCGATCGAGTGCGTCGCGCGCGGCTACCTGTCGGGGTCGGGTTGGAAGGACTATCTGGCCACGGGCGAAGTGTGCGGTATCCGCCTGCCAAAGGGACTCCGTGAATCTGACCGCCTGCCCGAACCGATCTTCACGCCCGCCACCAAGGCGGAGAGCGGACACGATATCAATATCACCGAGGCGCAGGCCGCCGCGCGTATCGGAGCCGCGTTGATCGCCCGCGTGCGCGATCTCACCTTGAGTCTGTACGCGCGCGGATCGGCGCATGCCGAGTCGCGCGGGATCATCGTCGCCGACACGAAATTTGAATTCGGCCGCCTCGCCGACGGCCGCCTGATCCTGATCGACGAGGCGCTCACCCCCGATTCGTCGCGCTTCTGGCCGGCCGACACCTATCGGCCGGGGGGCCCGCAACCCAGCTTCGACAAACAGTACGTCCGCGACTACCTGGAGCAGATCCGGTGGAACAAGCAGCCGCCGGTGCCCGCGCTGCCGCCAGCGGTCGTCGCGAATACGCGCGAGAAATACCTCGATGCGTTCCGACGTTTGACCGGGCAGGAGCTGCAGTGATCGCCGAGCGGCTCCAAAAACTTGTTGACGAGATGGTCGACAAAGGCGTCCAGTTCGACGACGCGGTGCGGGAATTCGAAAAGCGCTTCATTACAAGTGTCCTCGGCCAGTGCGACGGCCGCCTGACGAAAACGGCCGATACTCTCGGCATCCACCGCAACACGCTCACGCGGAAGATGGGCGTGTACAAGATCAAGCGGCCGTAAGGGCGCCATCCCGAGGCCGGGACGACCGTTAGCACTCCCCCGTTGACACTGCCAGTGCATTCCATATAATTAGCAGTCGGCCCAAGCGACTGCTAACCTGCAGGGGGCCGGAGATTTCTTTAGACACGGAGCACAACGAATGAACGTCAGACCGCTGCACGACCGCATCATTGTCCAGCGCATCGAGGAGGGTGAGCAGAAGATCGGCGGCATCATCATCCCCGACACCGCGAAAGAGAAGCCACAGCAAGGCAAGGTCATCGCCGCCGGCAACGGCAAGGCGAAAGACGACGGCAAGCGCATCCCGCTGGACGTGAAGGCGGGCGACCTGATCCTCTTCGGCAAGTATTCGGGTCAGGAGATCAAGCTCGATGGTGAGGAATATCTCATCATGCGAGAGGACGAAGTCCTGGCCGTAATCGAAGGCAACGGCGCGGCGAAGAAAAAGAAGTAGCGTCGGCCGTGGAC
>JBPYEE010000412.1:0-6735 GCA_051985095.1 Vicinamibacterales bacterium
ATCGCCACCGCCAGCGGCGGCATCTTCAAGAGCACCAACCAGGGCACGACGTGGACGCCGGTGTTCGACGGCGTCGAGGCCATGATGTCGATCGGCGACATCGCCGTCGCGCCCTCCAATCCGAGCATCGTCTGGGCCGGCACCGGCGAATCCAATAACCGGCAGAGTTCCTCGTGGGGCGACGGCGTTTACAAGTCGACCGACGCCGGCCGCACCTGGAAATCGGCAGGCCTGACCGACTCGCATCACGTTGGGCGGATCATCGTCCATCCCACGAACCCTGACGTCGTGTACGTGGCGGCGGTCGGGCACCTCTGGGGGCCGAACGCCGAGCGCGGTGTGTTCAAGACGAGCGACGGCGGCCAGAGCTGGGCCCGCGTCCTGTTCGTCGACGAGAACACCGGCGCGACCGACCTCGCCATCGATCCGCAGAACCCGGATGTGCTCTACGCCGCGATGTATCAACGGCAGCGCAAACCCTGGGGATTCAACGGCGGCGGTCCGGGCAGCGGTCTGTACCGAACTGATGATGGCGGCGCCACGTGGACGAAGCTGGTCAACGGATTGCCGCGCGGCGACAAAGGCCGGATCGGCCTCGACGTGTTCGCCGGGGACGGGCGCGTGGTGTATGCGGTCGTTGAAGCCGCGGGGCGCGAGGGCGGCGTGTACCGGAGCATCAACCGCGGCGAGACGTGGGAGCAGTTGACGACCCTCAACCCGCGCCCCATGTACTACAGCCAGATCCGCCTCGACCCGAAGGATCGCAACCGCGTCTACCTGCTCGGCTCGAACCGTGGATTCTACGTGTCGGATGATGGCGGAAAGGACTTCAGGGACCTGTTCAGCGCGGTCCATTCGGAAGATCACGCGCTCTGGATCGATCCTGCCGATACCAATCATCTCGTCGTGGGCGGCGACGGCGGCGTGTCGGTGTCGTGGGACCGCGGCCTCACCTGGATGTTCCGGGACAACCTCCCGATCGGGCAGTTCTACGAGATCAGCGCCGACATGAACGACCCGTACACGATCTGCGGCGGGTTGCAGGACAACGGCCACTGGTGCGTGCCGAGCGCCACGCGCAACCGCACCGGGATCTCCAATCGCGACGCGTTCAACATCGGCAGCGGCGACGGATTCTACGCGCGGATCGATCCAACCGATCCGCAGACCGTGATCGTCGAGTCACAGGAGGGACGCGCCAACCGCGTGAATCTCGCGACCTTCGAGCGTCAGGCGATTCAGCCGATCGGAGCCGAGGAGTCCGCGAACCACGAACGCTGGAACTGGAATACCCCAATCGTCATGTCGTCGTTCGATCCCAGAGTCGTCTACATCGGTTCGGCGGTCGTGTTCCGATCGGGCGACCGCGGCATGACGTGGAAGGCCATCAGTCCGGATCTGACCGCCCACATCGACCGGAACGCGCTCACGATGATGGGGGCCGTCGTGAGCGATCGCGCGCTGTCGCGCCACGACGGGCAGACGGCGTACTCCACGCTCACGACGATCGGCGAGTCGCCGCTCGATCCGACACTGCTCTATACCGGCAGCGACGACGGCCAGGTGTTCGTGACGCGCGACGGGGGACAGAAGTGGACGAACCTGACGGCCCGCGTCCCGGGATTGCCGCCGGCGACGCCGGTCAGCAGCGTCCTGCCGTCGCGTCATCTGGCCAGTCGCGTGTACGCGACGTTCGACGGCCACGCCGATGATGACTACCGCGCGTACGTGTACGTCAGCGACGACTACGGGCAGACGTGGCGATCCCTGGTGAGCGGGTTGCCGCACGCCCCGGTGCACAAGCTGCGCGAGCACCCGAGAAATCCGCGCCTGCTCTTTGCCGGTCACGAACGGGGCATCAGCGTCTCGATCGACGGCGGCGCCAGCTGGGCGTCGCTCAATCTGAACATGCCAGCCGTACCGGTCGACGACATCCTCATTCATCCGCGGGACAACGACCTCATCATCGGCACGCACGGACGCGGCATCTGGGTGCTCGACAACATTGGCGCGCTCGAAGCGATGACGCCTGAGGCGATCGCGACCGACGCCTTACTGGCGCCCCCGCAGCGCGCCCGCCTGCTGACGATCTACAACCCGCAGGCCTGGTACGGCGCCGGACAATTCTTTGCGCCAAACCCGGCGCTCGGTGCCGTGATCGACTACTACCTGCGCGAGCCGGGCCGCCCCGTCGAAATCGCGATTGTCGATTCGACGGGCACAGCCGTTCGCACGATGAAGGCGGCGGCCGCAAGAGGCCTGAACCGCGTACTCTGGGATCTCAGGATGGATCCGCCGACCGGCGACGGACGCGAGGCGTCTGCCGGGACACCGGGAGGCCCCCCGCTCGCACCGACGGTCATGCCGGGCCGTTACGCGGTCCGTCTCACGACGCCGACGGGCACTACGTTGCGGGCGCCGCTCGTGGTCGATCTCGACCCGCGCCTGCATGTCTCGGACGCGGATCGCCGCGTGCGTCAGTCGGCGCTCCTGCGGCTGTACGAAGTCGAAAAGGCGATCGACCGTGCGCAGACGGCCGGGCGGCGGGAAGACGCGTCTGTCGTCCGCCTGCAGGGCACGCTGGCGACCGAGCTGACTGCCGCCGCGGCCCTCTCACGCGCGATTGACGGTTACTCGGGTGCGCCGACCGCTGACCAGCGGCGGCAAATCGAATCGATCGCCGGCGACGTGGCCAAAACGATTAACGAGCTCAATCGGGTCGTCGGCTCTCGATTCTAGGCGCAGGCCGTCCGCCGCGGCTGTGCGGTGCCGGGATCGTGCAAGACCGGTGGTCCGTTGCGATGACCACCGGTCTCGATTCGATCGGTCAGGCCAGGGCCAGCTTGTAGAGCGCGACCAGCTTGCCCCATGCGCGCTCGGCATCGGGCTTGTTGTAGATCGGCGCGCCGTTGTTGGCCGGCATGTCGGGCACGAACCAGCCGTGGAGCGACTGGTAGACCTCGATTTCGGCGGGCACCTTCGCCGCCGCGAACGCCTCGCGCAGCTTGTCCTTGGCGTCGGGCTGGCGCTGGTCGTCATTCGACGCCACGCCGAAGTACATCCGCGCCTTGATCTTTGGCGCCAGCAAATGCGGGCTGTTCGGGTTGGGGGTCACCAGCCCGCCGCCATGGAACGACGCACCGGCACCGACGCGATCGGCGACCGCCGCCGCAGTGCGCACGACCAGGGGGCCGCCCATGCAATAGCCCTGTGTGCCGACTTTCTTCGCCTTGTTGACCTGGGGCTGCGCGTCCAGGAAGGCGATGAAGGCGGCCGCGTCTTTCTCGGCGGCGCCGGCCGCGTTGATCGACGCCATCAACGGTTGCAGCTTCGCCATATCCGCCTGATTTGAGAAGCTGAACGAGCTCTGATCCGCAATGACCGGCGCCGCAACGGTGGCTTTGGCGGCACGGTAGAAGGGGTTGGGGACGAGCACGGAGTAGCCGTCCGCCGCGATGCGCTTGCCGATGTCACGCATGGCCGGACGCAGCCCGAACGCGTCAGGCCACACCAGAACCGCCGGGTGCGATCCAGTCGCCGGATGGAGGAACACGGCATCGCACGTGCCGTCGGGAGTCTTGATCGTGACGTTGGTTTCGACGACGGCGCCCTCCGCCGCGGAGGCCGCGCCCGCGGCGGCGGCGATGCCGGCGGCCACGGACATGGCCACGAACTCGCGTCGGGACAGATCGTTGGCAGTGGCAGGTTTCTCATCGTGCTCGCGCTTCTCATCAGCCATGGTGCCTCTCCTCGCGAGCGCGATGATACCACTCGACGCCCGCGGCCATCAGCGCGTCGGATCGGGCGCCACACGCACGAGCGCTTTTCCGAAATTGCGACCCTTGAGCAGTCCGATAAAGGCGCCCGGCGCGGCGTCGAGACCCTCCGCGATGTCCTCGCGATACTTGATCCGCCCGGCTCGCACGAGCGGAGCGACCTCCTGGATGAAGGCCGGGGTCCGATCCGCGTGATCGCTCACGATGAACCCCTGAATCGTCGCGCGATTGACGAGCAGCGGCCGCAGGTTCGGACTAGGTGGCGGCACGGCCGTGTTGTATTCGGAGACCAGACCGCAAAGCGGAATTCGGGCGCCGCGGTTCAGCAGTCGCAGCACCGCCGCGAAGACGGCACCGCCGACGTTCTCGAAATACACATCGATGCGCTTCGGACATGCCGCCTCGAGGGCGCCCGGCAGATCGTCGCGGTGGTAGTTGACGCAGGCGTCGAAGCCCAACTCCTCGACCACGTACCGGCATTTGTCGTCGGAGCCGGCCACGCCAACGGTCCGGCACCCGCGGACCTTCGCGAGCTGGCCGACCATGGATCCGACCGCGCCCGCGGCGGCGGAGACGACCACCGTGTCGCCGCTCGTCGGACGGCCGATGTCGACCAGGCCGACGAACGCGGTGAGCCCCGGCATCCCCAGCACCCCAAGGGCCGTCGAGATGGGCGCCGCCTGCGGATCGAGTTTCCGCAGATCCCGGCCGTCAGAGGTGGCGTACTGCTGCCATCCGTCGTACCCGGCCACGACGTCGCCCCCGCGGAAGTTCGGGTGGCGCGACTCGACGACCTCGCTCACCGTATGACCGCACATGACGTCGCCGACGGTGACGGGCGGCGCGTAGGAGGGGGCGTCGCTCATGCGTCCGCGCATGTAGGGATCGAGCGACAGGTAAATGGTCCGCCGCAGGACCTGGCCGTCGGTCGGGTCAGGGGCTGGCGTGTCGCGCAGCTCGAAGTCGCCGGGCGCAGGGTCGCCGAGCGGTCGCCGTTTCAGAAGTACGCGCCGGTTGGTCATCGCGCGGCGCTCGATCGCCCGCCCATCACGTAATCCCAGGAGTCACCGGCGCGTTTCATCGCGCGTTCGATGTCGTCCGTCAGCAGATAGCCGCTCCGCACGAGCGCATCGGCGGCCTGGTGCACCTTCGCCAGATACTCCTCGCGCGAAGCGTAGCGCTCCTCGATCGACTTGCGCGGGTCATGGGCCGCGTCGCGCGCCGCGCGCGTCGCCGCAAAGGGAATCGACGATCCGAGGAGCGAGACCAGATCGCTCGGTGCGCCGGACGCAGCGCTTCGAAAGTTCCATCCCGTGTAGGTCCCGAGCGGAACAGCGACATCCGGCAGCCGGATGCCCGCGAGCTCGTTGCCATCGGCGTCGACCTGCGGCACGAGCAGCGGCAACGCCGTCCCGGCTCCGCCGCCACCTGGCACCAACGGATTGGCTACGCGCGTGCCGGCCTGGATCGTCCGCGGCGATGCCACGCCCGGGATCGCCGGAAACGCAATCGCGCTGGCCTTCACGAGCGTGCGATCCTTCAGCGTCGGGTACGCGCTCGCGGGCGGCATCGTCCCGTCGCGCACCCATCGATCCATGGCGAGCAGGAGCGCGCGCATCGTCCACCAGTAATCGACGGGGTTGTCGTGCTGTTGGCCGTTTGCCAGCGCCGGCGGGAAGCGGCTCGGGGCGTGCTGCGTCCCGGCGAAAAAGTAGACACGGACATTGTCGGGCAGCGCCGTGTCCGCAGCGCCGTCCGGCGTCGTGTGAATCAGCGCGGCGACCCGGCCCGTTCCCCAGTATTCGACCGGCGTGTTCGTGTAGAAGACTTTCGGCTGATGCGCGCGGGCGCGCGCGTTGGCCAACGCGCCCTCCTGATCACTGCTCACCGGATCCCGCAGCGACGCGTCGGCGAACGGAAACGACGTGGCTGTGTAGACGCCGAGAGTGGTCGGCGTCGACCACCGCGCGTTGAGCGCGATCCGTGCCGCGCCGGCGATGTGCGACATCACGCCATCGAACACCTGTCGATCGTGTTCGTCGGTGTTAAAGCCTTCGTAGAGATAATCGCGCAGGAATCGGCCGCTCTGCGATGAGCCGAACGCAACCGTGTAACGGGCCGGTGCGACGGCATCCGGCGCATGCTTCAACCACGTCGCGAAGTCACGGAACGCGGCAAACCCGAGGCCGGCGATCGGTGGATTTGCCGCGCGAAACGCCAGCTCGTAGGTATGTCCGGGGACAAAGCCGCCGTCCAGCACGACACGGTGGCCGTTCAGCCTCCACGTGTTCCGCGGAATGGTGACCGCCGGTGCGAGCAGCGTGGCCCGATCCGTCAGCTGGGCATCGGCAGCGTTCGGATCGATTGGATCGTACGCCGTCAGATCGCCGATCGCCAATTCCTTCGAACGCTCGCTGGCGGTCGCCGCGCCGCGCACCATACCGGTGATTGGTTTGCCCTGGTCGGTGGCGACGGGCACATGAATCCGCATGCCGTCGCTCCGCGTGACATCGAACTCCCACCCGATCCATGCGACAACGAACCCGTGGCGCATCAGGAAGGCATCGCCGAGATCCGCCTCGGTCACCGGATCATTCCTGCCTCCCGCGCGATTGAATCCGCTCAACGCAGGCTTGCCGCCACGGTTCAACACGTCGATGAGCGCCGTGCCGTTGGCGTGCGAGGGATCCTTCGGCCGCAGGATGTACATGTCGGCCGTGAACTCGACGCGACCGTCGGCGTTGCGTGGCGCCTTGTCGAGGTCGACGATGATGCGGTTGCGGAGATCGGCGGGATCGACGGCGAAGTGTGCCGTGCCGACGATCTTTTCGTACCCGGACGTGCCGATGTCGGCGCGCGTTGTGATGTCGACGCGTGTCAGCTCGGCGAGCGCGGGAACGGTGCAGTACAGGAGGGCGATCAGCGAAAGCGCGGCAGCTTTCATGCGGCGAATGCTAGC